>JACOVT010000076.1 GCA_016177165.1 Microcaldota archaeon | reverse complement strand
TTTTCCGCGCGAGTCGGCCTGAGCCACACTGGTTCTAATCCCCCAGTTGGCGGGTGGCCTATGTACTCTACATTCCACCGGCCATCGCCGCGAGGCCTCGGTACATAGAACCTTGCTTTTTTCGGGATGCTGTTCAAAGTTATGTAGCCAACGCCACGCCCCCATCGCAAGCCCTTTGTCAATAGTCTTGCCTTTACCTTCATTTCATTCACGGTTTTATGCCATAGAAAGTCAATGCAACCACAATAATGGCTATCGCCGCCTGGGTCGCCACCACGCGCGCCACGAGGCCGCGCTCGGTGAGGCTGAAATGCTTCATGAAGAACATGTGTATCGAGTATGTTCTAGAGTCTGAAGGCTTCAGTGTGCCGTCCTGTTGTAGGGTTCCCCACCACTTTACGTGGAACCCCCCGCGCGCCTTGAGGAAGAACTCTGTCACGTACAGGAGCGACAGGACAGCCACCATGAATTCCATCTTGCCCACCAGCGCGCTTGCGGCGAACACCGACCCGATGATATGCGTGGTCATGTTGCCTGGCAGGCAGCGCGCCGGGAACCAGTTGAACCTCAGGAAAGCAAGGAAAGCGCCCAGCGCTGCTGCAAGGAATAATGAGGGAACAAGCTGGTTAAACGCTACCGCGGTAGCGAGCAGCGCCCCTACAGTCACGCTGCCCAACCCAGTCTCGCTGCCATTGAACCCACCCACCATGTTCACGGCGTTTGACAGCACGACGAAGCCTGCGGCCGCTATCACGTAATAAAGCCAGCCGAGGCCGAACACGCCGGCGAACGGCACTGCCACGGTCGTGTCGGGCACTACCGCTAGTATGGGAATAACGGCCAACAGCGGCGCTATGACGCGCGTGCGGTAGCGCGTCCTAAGTACGTCATCGGTGAGTCCCACAAGGCCGAGTATAATCACGCTGGTGAACATGGCAAACAGCCTTGCCAGATCACCCGCAACCTGAAAGCCAAACGCGGCAAACGCAGCGGTTGCAACGCTCACCCCCGCGGCTATGCCGAACGCCACCCCGATACCACCTAGCTTCGGTATGGAAGGCTTGTCGGGCTTGTGCAAGTCTGGCACTACGAAGCCCAGCTCTGTCTCGAAGTGTTTCTTGCCCTTCAGCTTCCGTACGACTTCACGGGTCACGAGGAAGCAGAGCAGGGCGCTAGCCAGTAGCGTTGCCGCCAGTACCAGCATTTCGTTTGTCGACAGCATTCCAATCAACTTCATAGACCAGTATCCACTTGTTGTCAAACACCTTCTTGACGTACTTTAGCCACGGGTCATTAAAGAACAGCCTGTTCTGGAAGGCAAACAGCGACGGCGAAAGCGGGTGGGGCACGAACCGGCCGCAGGAAAGCGCGCTCATGTATATCGCAATGCCGCTCGAGTCCTTCTTCACGAAGGCACGCGTCGGGATCCCTTTGTTGAACAGCGCCACTCCGGGCCAACGCGCGTCCACCAGTTCCTGCCATTCAGACGCGTTGAACGTTATTCCAACGGTCTGCCCTTGGTCGTTCTGGCCGAGCGGGCACTGTGCGCCATTGCCTGTTTCCTCGCAGCCGGCGGCTTGAAAGCACCCCACCTGGTTTTGAGAAATGTGCTCGAGCGCCCCGAACTTGCCACCCTGCCCGCCACCCACTATTTCCTTGTCAACGAGTATGTGGGTGGTCTTCATGGGCCTCATTATCTCGAGCGCCTCGAGCTCAGCGCGTTCGAGGTCGGCTTCGGTATCCGGGCAGTCGGGGTTTGAAATATCCCCCCCTGCCAGTCGGTCAGCCAGCTCTTGCGACACGAAGCACTTGGCACCCGTCGTGTGCGTGAATGCCATTGCGGTGGTCCAGATGTTCAGCGGGGAACCGTGAACGTTGTCGGACGAGACCCGCAGCTTGTCCCCATTATAGTAGAGCAACCAATGCCCGTAATCCCACCACGGCGTGACAACCGCCCCGCTGGTGACGTTTGCCTTGAAGAAGTTGAAAGTCTCGAACCACTCGTTCGGTATGTCATAATTGTAGCCGTAGGTGTTCGCGATGGAAACCGTGTTGTACGAGAAGAATATCATCAGCGCGACGCAGAAGACAGCTGCCTTCGCGTATGCCAAGTATTTCCCTATCTGCTTCCCAAAATAATTGAGCATGGTGTAGAGCTGGCCCATGAAATAGCCCGCCCCGAAAGCGATTGCTGCAGACAGGAAAAAGGCCGTCTGGTTCACGCTCGTAAGCTTGATCATCGAGTAGAGCACGAACCAGACCGCCACCAAGTCCCACTCGTACCTGAAGTCCTTCCTCATGAGAGGCATGATGAAAAGCTTGGCTATCGCGAACAACGCCCCAAGGAACGCCAGCCAAGTCGCGTTGCCGAACCCGGAAACAGCCAGCGTCCCGAGTTTTTCAAGGAATCCCGCGCCCCTGACAGGGTTCTGCTCGGCTATCGTCTGGTCTAGGCGCTTCGCGTAGTCGGGCACGTCGCGCGGCTCGCTCACTATGCCAGCGAACGCCAATGGCGCCTTGAAAACAAACGTTCCTATCAATGCAGTGCTTGCCAGCAGGAAAATCACGCCCACGGCCAGCGATTTCTGCTGCCAAGGCCATTCCCTCACGTTGGTGTCCGCGCGCAAGCCGTGCTTGGAGGCAAGCATCTCCAGCAGTGAGCAGATGATTATCGCCGCGGTGAGCGGCAGTATGACGAGCGGGTCCCACTGGGTTATCGCAACGAACTTGGTAGCCAACACAGACGGGATGGCGAGCAGCAGCGAGTAGATGATCCACTTCCTGTCAAGACTCCTCTCCCCAGAGTCCTGATACATCCCGGCCAGCTTTCCAATGAAGAATATGATGAAGTAAATAGTGAACGCTATCGACATCAGCCATACCACGACAATATAAGCCTGCCAGGTTATGGAAAGCCACGCCAGCGTTGCGGAGAACAGCACCCCAATGCGCAGGTCGCGCGACTTTATGGCCCACACGAGCAAGAACAGCGACGCGAAGAAAAACGTTAGCCCTGTCGCGTCGTTCTCGTCATGCCCGTATATCGAGTAGAACAGGTGATTCGCACTGCCTGACAGAAGCAACGCCGCGGTCAAGCCAGTGATCCTGTTAAACGCCTTCTTGCCGAACAGGTAGAGGAACGGTATTGCCAGAGATCCGACCAGCACATTGAGCCACGAGAACACCTGAGAGAACAGGTGGTAATCGAACCCCTGAGTACTGGTGAATATCGCCACCACCTTGTACGAGACCGCGCTGATTATCCACCAGCCCGACTCTACCGGGTTTGTTATACGGCCATAGGGGTAGTCGGTTATCGTGTCATTGTACGGGAACACCCACCCCTGGTTTATCAGCGTCTGCGTCTGCCGTGCAGCCCAAAACGAGTCAAACCCGTATATGTCGGTGAACTTCTCGCTCGTCACGCTGCGCACGCCGAACGCCAGAAGAAACAGGGCGATGAATATGGCTATGTCTATCCGGTGCACTTTGGCAAACGATGCTATACCTTGGGGGTTAAGTTTGATTGACATCAGAACAATCCAGAACTGCGCTCTACCTGATGGTAGCAGATGTTTTTAAACGTTCTTCAATGCGCAGTCTATCTAGACGAAGGAATACCTGAACGCGGTAAACACCGCGCCAGCCAGTATCGGTATAACAAGGTTGTCATCCATTGGCGAAAGCAATTCAGCGACGCTTGCTGTCAGCGCCACCAGCAATGCGAGCGGCGCGCTCATGAACGCCAGCAACACCACCAGCGTTGGCACGAACCCCCCGACGAATCCCTCGATTGTTTTCTTTCCGACTATCCTATGACGGCCCCACGACTTGCCGAATATGGTCGAGAAGCTGTCGCATAGGGCAACGCTCAGCGCCCCGACGAACGCGGGCCTCTTGTCAAAGAGCGCGATCGCAAGGAAAACACCCGTGAACAGGGCTATCGCCCCCTTGCCCGGCCACGCCTTCTTCCGCTCCAGCCGCTCCACGAATCCCGAGACGAGCGGTATTCTCACCCTCTTCTGCACAGCCAAGCTCATCGCGGCGCCTGCTGCTATGACCACCCCTAGCAGGGCCAGCGTCTTAAGCGTGCCAACATACTTCGGCGCGATGCCTACGAACCCGGCTATCGCAAGCCCGAAGAACAGGTGGGCCGCGTTGCGCTCCAGTTCCAGCCGAAGCTCCCATTTTGACCTTGTTTTCACGGGCAAATAAATACCGTAAAGGGATTTAAACCCGGGACTCGAGAATCAAGTGCGTCGCTTGGCGCGGATGACTGATGATTCCGCAACCCAAATGGCGCCGGGCCCGTAGCTCAGAGCCCTTTCTTTTCTGTGAGGTCGGCAGAGAGAAAGTGCAGACAAAGAAATGAATGGGCGAGAAACCTGGTTAGAGCGCCGGTCTTATATGGCACGCTCTTCAACAAATACAACAGTTGTCCGCGCCGCGGATAACCGGAGGTCCCTGGTTCAAAGCCCTTTCTTTTCTGTGCAATCTGTGTAAAGAAAGTACAGACAAAGAAAGCGGAGGAAATCCGGGCGGGCCCACAGCCCTTTCTTTCGAGGGGCTCCGCCCCTTCGCAACCCCGGGAAAGAAAGTGCAGACAAAGAAAGAGGTTGGGGCCCTTTCTTTCGAGGGGCTCCGCCCCTTCGCAACCCCGGGAAAGAAAGGGTTGGATTTTTATACGAGATAAAAGAATCTCATAACGCTATTACGGGGGTGTTCAGATGGATGGAAAGAAAGACACAAGGCAGGTCCGCGAGGCAATGGCGCTCGTGGAGCGTGCAAAGAGGCTGTCAGCAGGCTACAAGCCGCTTGTAATACTTCTACTGCTGGCATTCGGGTTCGCGTTCTACTCCCAATGGCAACTCATCCAGTCCAAGGGCGCCACGGAAGGATACTCGGCATCGTTCCTTGCCGACCTTTCCAACGCGTCGTTCAACATGATATCGCTCGTGCATTCCGACCAGTGTTCCGCAACCCACGGGAAACTCAAGATACAGGCGTTCTACGAGCCCTTCTGCGAAAGCTGCTCAGAGCAGGCCAGAATGATCGAATCCATAACCAGCGTCTACTCCACCAAGATAGAAGTGGAGAAAGTCTGCACCGCGTTCAATTCCGACTCATCCTACCTGATCTGCAGCAAGAGCTTCACTGACGGCGCCTCGTACGAAGAGGCGCTCTCGTTCGTGTGCGCCCAGAACGGCACGACCGACGCCAGCTGCGTCTCGACGATAGTAGGGCGCTCCTGCGCTGACTTGGGAATATCAAGCAACTGCACGACCGAACAAATGCGCTCAAAAGTAAGGGAAAGGCAGCAAGATTTAGGCTACTCGGTGCTTGCGCCAGCGTCGACCAAGCTGGCCGACTCCTACACAGAGCCGGGCGAGATAAACCTGCCGGCGCCGACCCTCGTGTTCAACTGCGCCTTCAAGCGCGAGGGCATGTTCAGCTCAAAAATACTCGAGAAGTCCACCCTCACCGACATGGTTGATGTTTTTGTGAGGCGACTCTAAACCGGCTTTCGGAAAACTGCCAGCGCATGGTCTTTCTCAAAAGGCTCCAGCCTGACCACTTCCAGCTGCTCAAGACCAGCTTTCCGTATCGTGGCCAGCTCTTTATCGAACACTTTTGCAGGGGCTTCGGTCACGTCGACGCTGCGCGACTTGATGGCTATCGCCGCTAGGCCGTCCTTTCTTAACAGTGCGCAGTTGCGCACCAGTATGTCAGCCTGGTTTGGCTGCGCCACGTCCTGAAAAACCGAGTCAACAAGTCCAACAGTCTCGGAATACTTTGACGGGTCGCCCGCGTCAGCCAGCAAAGGGATCATGTTCTCTCGCGACTCGCACACTGGTAAGAGTTTCTCAAAAGCTCGGGGTGCAAACTCGACACAGAAAACCACGCCGTTCCTTCCCACCAAGTCGGACACGTGGCTTGCCGTTGTTCCCTGCGCCGCCCCGAGGTAGAGCACCCTGTCGCCCGGCCTGATCGGGAAATGCCGCAGGCCTTTTGCCATGGCAGCGCCAAGCTTTGAGCGAAATGGGTCCCATTCGCGGTACTCTTTTTCGCCGGCGGTCTCGAGCCGCTCGCCATACACGGAATATCCGGGCGCTAGCGAGATCGTGTAGATCTTGTTTCCTTTAACGAACACGCCCGGAAAAAGCTTTTTCACTTTCTCCTCCTCGATTTTCCAACGAGTCTGGCTGCGCTGTAAACAAGAACGACCAGAACGGCCAGGCCAGCAAGCGTGGCATACGAGTAAGCCGGCGTCGATGACCGGCGCCCAACAATGAAACCTTTGCGTAGCACCTCTTCCAGCTGCGACCTCTCGTTGCAGTAGTTCACCACGTCCACGTCCCCCTTTACCGCCAGCTTGAGCTTCTCGACCAGCTTCCGCCCGTTGACGCTCACCGAGTAATCATACTCGATGTAGCGCAGGTTGTCAGCCTTGCTGTCCGGCGCTTCTATGACTTCCATGCCCCCTGGCAGGATGATGGTGGACTCGAACTCCTGCTCGATCCGCTGCATCGTTTGGGGCTGGAGCTCGTCGCAGATCCTGTCGATGAACCCCTTTCCGCCCACCTTCCAAGTGTCGCCGCGCTTGGAAGCATAAGCGTCATTCGTCCCAATAGCCATGACAGCAGACTCCACGCTGCTGGTGTTGACCTGCCAGCTCGTAAGGTTGAAGCCCGGCGGCAGGCGCGAGCGCACGAACACATACTCGCTCCCGGAAGCGTTTATCCAGTCTTCGACCCTCAAGGCGTAATCGCCGTGGAAGTAATCCGTATACTCGGCGTGGTCGACCATGCTGGCATCGAACGCATGAGTCGACACCCGCGAAACGTCAACAGCGAGGGCCGCCGGCGCGAGCAGCAAAACCAAATCTGGCATGCGCATGACCATCCTTCTCTCCGCCTATTTATAAAACAACCAACATAGATTCATCATGCCAGCGGTCCACAAGAGGCACGCCAGCCTCAACCCAGCGGGACGCCAACTCCCTTATGCAAGGCGGCTTGGCGGCTTGGCTCCGAGAAGGTTCATGACCGAGCCAAAATTGGTTCGGCGCAGCGCTCCAGAGCGGCAGATCGGGAGCGACCTCACCGCAAGGGCGTCTAGGTTTGATCTGAACCTGCCCCAAAAACCTACCAATGCCCAGTTTTCAGCAGCAGTCCTTGGCGCCTTGGGGCCCGTGATAACCAGCTACCGGGCAGGCGAGCGGGGCGCTGCAGACGCGCGCACCAAAGGCGCCCTGCTACTAGACCTCCTTTCGCGGGCAGGCCACAACGTGCCAAGGACTTTCGACCTTGCGGTCAGCCAAGGCTGGTGGGGCCGGGAAGGCTCGAAGCTACTAAGAGAAATGCGCGAGCGCTAGCTGGCCCTGGCTTGCTTGAATCAAAGTTTTCATTCCGCGTGCGAGCAATCCACCAACATGTGGGCACGTTAGACATTAACGCCGTTTTCACGCAAGAACAGCACGAGCTCGTTGATCGGGAGCGCCGTAAGGAATGCCAGCTTGCCGCTAAAGCTTTCAGAGAACCTAAGGAGCCCGTCTCCCTCGAAAGCGCCCGCGCACTTCAATACCGGATAGCGTGCCATGTAGTCGCGTATCTCGCTGTCCGTGAGCGAGCGGAACTTGGCGGTGTCCTTCACTGCGGTTGAAAGCAGTTTCATTGTCGCTGAGTTGTATATCGCAAGGCCGGTGATCACGCTGACTTCCTTGCCCGAGTAAGAGCGAAGCATCCGAAACGCGTCCTCCTCGTTCTCAGGTTTCTCGTAGACTTTGTTTCCCAACGTGACCAGCAAGTCTGAAGCGATCACTATAGAGTCAGGATTCTTTTCACCCACAGCTTTTGCCTTTGCCTCTGACAGCTTGCGGGCAAGCGCCATGGGGTCGCTGTCTCTTATTGCTTTCTCATCGATGCTGCTCGGGGTCGTCTCGTACTTCAACCCAAGAATGTCGAGCGCGCGTTTGCGGAAAGCCGACTGCGACGCTAGTATGATGCGCATGTGAACGCCGTGGGAGCGGCTGTTTAAAACGCTGATGTCACGCGGCATGTGTGCGCTTTTAAACAGCGAAACACACGAAAACCCTGATGACCGCAAGAGCAGGGCGCAGGCGCGCGGCTCTCGCCACGCGGCGGGGTCCTTTCATGCACTTGGCAGGGGGCATGGTGCTGTTGAGTCCTAGAGCGCTGGTCGCGCCCCTGCTTGCGGAACGGGCAAGAGAACTTGACATACTTGGGAAAGGAGAAGAGGTACCCCGATCTAGGCTGCTCGCCCGCGCCGGGAACGCGTTTAAACGAGCGGTAGAAGCCGGAGAAAACCAGCGTGCAGCAGAGCTGAGGATGCTGGTATTGGGGCTTGGTGGCAAGCCAAGGCCGCTTCCATATTAGCTTTTCTGCTTGAGCAGCGGCTCAATGGCGCTTCCAGCGGCACAGGCGGCCGGCTCTTTTTGGCCGGCCTAAAGGTAGAATGCCGGCACGTAGTAAACAGTCGTGTTCCCGATTTTGGCCTTTTCGAAGCGGTCTAAGGTGACAATTACGGCTCTTTTTGGCTTGTAGGTTTGGCAGAAGCTATAGAAGCTTTTGCCCGGCTTGCCGCCGGCCTTGACTTCTATCGGGACGATCTGGTCGCCCTTCATTAACACGAAGTCAACCTCTGCCTTGGCGGTTGTGCGCCAGTATCTTATTTCCCAGTCGCCGAAGCTTGCTGTCAGCTCCCTAAAGACGAAGTTTTCCAGAAGCTTGCCCTGATCTTCTCTTTTGTCGAACTCGATAAAATTGCCCATGACTGAGTTTCTCAAGCCGAGGTCTAGGAAGTAAACCTTCCTGGACTTTCGCACCTCTGTGGAAAGATTTCGGTGGAAGGGACGCAGCAGGCGTACCAGGTAAGTATGTTGAAGAATTTCCAGGAATTCCTCGGCTTTCTTTAAACCGATGCCAAGCTCCTTTGCTACAACCGAAACTGAAAGCACGTTTGCCGTCTGAAAGGCAAGAACTTTTACAAAATCCTCAAACTTTGACGTGTCATAGACGTGGAAAAATGCTGCCACATCCTTCTCCAGATAGGTGCTCCTCAAGGAGTCGATGACTAGTGTTTTCTCATCTCTGGGCGCCATCACGGCTTCGGGGTAACCTCCGAAAACAGCGTATTCCTTAAAGTGATTAGCAAGCTCTGCTGCAAACGATGGCTTGCCTATCTCTTTGCCTTCTGCAATGAATGCCTTGACTGAATTATTTTTTTCATAGAATATCCTAGCAAGGGAGTGGTCCTTGCTTTTCAGGAATTCTCCGAAACTGAATGTCAGAAGATCAAAGGTAAACGCGCGGCCAACCAGGTATGGGAGTATGTTTACCTTAAGTTCTAGCGAGGAAGAGCCGCTCGTTATTATTTTTGGCTTTTCGGTGTCGTAGATTAGTTTGAGGCC
>JACOVT010000073.1 GCA_016177165.1 Microcaldota archaeon | reverse complement strand
GTTACGTGGAGTATTGTTGAGTTTTTTGTTTTAACCATGTGCGTGTGGCTGCCACTAGTTCGTATTATTGTAAAACCATCTCTTTGGAGTGCCTTTACAACTTCCTTGCCAGAAACCACTGGTAGTTTCATACGTCTGCCCTCCTATATACCCATTGATCGTTTCGTATTATACGATTAAGTTCGTGGCCGCCAGTTATGTCTAGTATAACTTTGTATAGTGCATTGTATGTTGTTTGCGGTCGTCTTCGAATAACCATATCAAGTATTTCTTTTGCGCTTTTCCAATCGTCAAGCCCACCTTGCCGGATAAGGTCTTCGATCGCGGCTCGCATAGATTTATTGTTGATTTCCTTTGATTGGGTAGGTCTAGGCTCTACTATTGGTTCCCTTGAGAGTATATCTGTGCATTTTTGTATGGCGTGGGAAAATATTTTGTACTTGCTGTCTTCATCATCAGCAAGTCCTTCTTCTACGAGTTGTCGAAGTGCCGGGAGTAGTGAGCCTCTAGGCATGTCTGTAAACTTGCTTAGCTCTGCCGGGGCTATGGGTTCGTCAGTTCCAGTTTTGAGGCTTATTGCTTTTCTAGCTAACAGCAAGAGGATTAATTTGTTTTTGTTGGTTTCCTTGAAGAACGAGAAAAGTGGGAAAATTCGGCCCTTTTCATCGAGCCGAACGTAGTTGATTAATGTGTCTCTTAGCAATTCTCGGTTAACTTCGTCACCTTTAACGAATAGCTGTTCTAGTGGGTCTATGGCCTGCGTATCTTTCTGCATTACCATATTATCACTTACGCAATCCCAATAATAATATACACGGGGATTTAAATACCTGGCGGTTAATAAAGAACTGGGTGGTCAAGTGCAGCTTGCATTATCTGCGGTTGTAATTCCAGAGGCTGGCCTTTATGCGGCGTGGTGTCCGGAGCTCGATATAGCTTCACAAGGGGATAGCATTGAAGAAGCTTTAGCTAACTTAAAGGAAGCGCTTGAGCTTCACTTTGAATGTCTAAGTCGTGCAGAACTAGATGAGTTGCGCAAGCGCCAAGGAACCAGACTCGTCACGACACTTGAATTCGCGGTTCCGGCTTAATGCGCATTTCTAGGCGTCGTTAACCATTTATTCGCTAGGCTAGTAATAGCAGAGTGTTACCGCCGGCCGAGTTGTGCGTGCGCTGCAAGGGCGCGAGACTGTTGTGCGGCAAGGAGCGCTGCCCAATCATCATCAAGCACGAAGCCCACCAGCGCACCCAGCACCTCATGGATTCCACGGAGATAGAAGGGTCGAGCCCGCCAGGAGTATTCGTCGGCAGGTTCGGGTACCCAAAAGTCAGCGTAGGTCCTCTTGTTCCCCCAATCCATGGGGACACGGAAATCTACGACCTTCCAGAGGCATGGGCAAACAAAACAATCGACGAGATAGCCGAGTTCCGCTTCTCGCTGGTGCGCGGAAAACATGCCGTAAACGTGCACGACGTGGAATCACCCGACCCGATCATCCAACTCACGCGCGAGTTCGCGCTAGCCAAAAACGTGGTCGAGTCAAACGTCGAGTTTACCAGCAAGCCGCGCGTCAGCATTCCACTTGGGGATGAAGTACAGCCATTTGGCCCGAGCGCGCGGCTAAAGGAACTCGAGGCATCTTCCAACATCCACTTCGAGAAAAACATCAACCGCGCCTATTCGGACACGGACCTGAAGGCCGCCCCCGCGATCGTCGAGCTGCACGAACGCGACGTCCCAGTCTCACGCATCCAAAAGGCTTTCAGCGTGGGCGCGTTCGGCCTCGAGAAGAACCGCACGTTTGTCCCTACGCGCTGGTCGATAACGGCAGTGGACTCCTCGCTTGGCGAGAACCTGATGAAAGAGACTCGCCAGGCCGACCTGCTCGATCGTTTTCTGGTGTTCGAGCACGATAAGATCGACAACCGCTGGATCATAATAATGATGCCGCGCCCCTGGAGCTACGAATTGATAGAAGCATGGTATCCCGGCACCATCTGGAATCCCGAAGGAAAGGAAATAGAGATGCTAGGAGACAGCGAGTCATTTAGGGGAAGAACCAAGTATGCCGATATCGGCGGTTGCTACTATGCTGCTCGCCTGGCAGCTAATGAATACCTTACCCAGACAGGCAAGCAGGCGGCAGTAAGCATACTGCGCGAGGCGCACCCGGGCTACATAATGCCGGTCGGAGTCTGGTTGGTGAGGGAAAGTGTAAGAGAAGCTCTGAGGAAGCAGCCCAGCGAGTTTGGCTCGCTCAACGAGTGCCTGTTGCGCGTGTCTGGAAAGTTTGAAATTCCTTTGCAGAAATGGCTGCGCCACAGCAGCGTCATCCGCGAGGCGCTCTATCAAAGGAGGCTGACAGAGTATGCTTAAATGGCGGCCGGACCTGCCGGACCGCCTAGTTCTGGCAAACCCACAACCCATGCCAGCTAGAAAACAGACGCTACCTGCCTTTTCGAAGACGTATTCATTCCAGTAAGTAGTATAGCAGCTACTAGAACAGAGCTAACAGCATTGACATTTCTGAAACAGATAACAATAAAAAGACCCTCATTTTTAATAGTTTGTATGTCTAAAGTTTCAAAAACAGTAACTTTCGACTATAAAAATAAGAAAGGCTTATCTGCTGGTGAGGCTCGAATTATTTCTGACCTAGCGGCTAGCGGGAAACAGATTGTTTCCTTGTCTGATTTTCTTGAGAAAACCGGATCCAGCGCAAGGAACAGAGTAATGGTCTCGCGGCTGGCTAAAAAAGGATGGTTAATAAGACTGACGCGTGGCAAGTACCTTATTTCCCCATTAGCTTCAGGAAGTAAAGGAAGATGGACCACCCATGAGTTCTTAATAGCTTCATGCTTCGCAAAAGAATACTATATAGGCTTTATGAATGCACTCAATTTTTACGGTTTCACGGAACAGGTGCCGATGGATGTAACAATTGCCGTCAGGAAGCCACTAAAGAACAGAGAGGTTCTGGGAATAAAGTTTAATTTTGTGCTGCTTCCAAAGAAACGTTTTTTTGGGGTGTCTAAGGTTAACATTTCTGGCATAAATATAAACATCTCTGACAAGGAAAAGACGATTATTGACGCGTTGAGTCACCCAGAGCACTGCGGCGGTATTATGGAGGTTGCAAAAGTCGTGTACAACTCAAAGAAACATGTTGATTTAGCCAAGCTCTGCCGTTACGCGGCCCAAAATGGTAAAAAGTCGGTTTTCAATCGACTCGGCTACTTGCTGGACTTGTTTGGAATTCTTGAATCGAGCAGCGTGGCGCACATTATAGAGAGAAATATTTCAAAGGGATACGTCGCGCTTTCGCCCGGCGAGTCAAGGGCGGGCAAGTATAACTCAAGATGGCGCGTTTTTGCGAACGTGCTGCCTGAAAGGCTGCTGAGCGTGAGAGAATGATGAGCTCGGACGAGCTGGCGCGCGCGGCTTCTAGTATGGAATTCAACAGAGGCATCGTTGAAAAGGATTACGCTTTGACATGGCTGCTTAAATCAATCTACTCAAGCGATAAGCTTTCTAGGTTTCTGCTGTTCAAGGGAGGAACCTGCCTTTCAAAGGTTTACTTCCCAGAGACGTGGAGGCTTTCGGAAGACCTTGACTTCACGCTTACAGAAAGCAGCCTTCAGCCAGATAAACTAAAGGAAGATATCGAAGAGCAGTTCAAGGTCGCAGAAGATACTGGTGGGCCTGAGTTTTGGTTTGACGAGTTCCATACCAACCCGGGCAGGATAAAGGCAGAAGTCAAATTCAGAGGGCCGTTGCAGCAGACCTCTTTAATAAAGGTCGACATAGCCCGCGAAGAAGCGGTTGTGTACGGATCCGAGGAACATCTAATCACGCCGAAGTATTCCGATCTTAAGCCCTTCAAGGTTACTTGCTACGCCATACAAGAATTGTTGGTCGAGAAACTAAGAGCAATCATGCAGCGGGGGTACACCAGAGACTATTTTGACGTTTGGAAACTGCTTTCTCTGCCATATAATTCACTCAGGTTTAACGACCTTAGTCACGTTCGCACCGCACTGAAAGAAAAGTGTGATAAAAGTAAGGTGAGTTACGAGCCAGAACTTATTTTTAACGCAAAGCGACTTGCAGAAGCGCAGTCTGAATGGGAAAAGAGTTTGAGTCGAGTCATCAACGAACCACCTTCATTCAAAAAAGTAATAGGCGATCTTTCAGAAAAACTGGCGGCAGAGAAGGCCCTTTCCACTCTAGAGTATGCACCTTCAGAAAGGGTCATCAGAGAACTAATTTATGCCGCATCCGGCGATGGTCTGGACATCATGCGTCGCGCGATAGACTTACTTAAAAAGCATTTAGAAAGCAGCAATGTACATACTGTAGAAGTCGCACTTGATTGCTTGAATTATTTCTCAACGCAGTTCATTGTAACAACTGGCTGGGCGCCTGCCACAATACGCCGAATAGCGGAGCCGACTATCAGGTCGTTGATGACAAAGCCAGACGAAACGATACGACTCAAGTCAGATCAACTGCTAAAACTTATTAATAGATAAAGTAACACTTCTGCCAACCAATTACCTTATATTGATAGTGTTAAAAACAAAATCATTTTACATAATAGCATTTATGCTTAAGTTCGTGGATGCAAAGTCGATCCTGACCGAAACCAAACTGCCCGGGCTGGACTACTCGCTCAACCCTTTCAGGGGCTGCACCATCGGGTGCCCGTACTGTTACTCGCCCGACGTCCTCCGCGAAACGCGGGAGTGGGGCAAGTTCCTAGACGTGAAGGAGAACGCGCCCCAACTCTTGGAGAAAGAGCTGCGGACCAAGAAGCGCGGGCTGATCGGCATTGGAACGGTTACGGATGGCTATGTGCAAGCAGAGCGCGAATTAAAGATGACTCGCCGCTGCCTTGAGAAAATCCTAGAGGCGGGCTGGCCTGTCTCCATACAAACAAAAAGCTCGCTGGTGGTGCGCGACCTAGACCTGCTGAAGCGGTTCAAGGAAAAAGGTTTGGAAGTCGAAGTCGGCTTCACGATAACAACGCTGGACCCGCGAGTTTCCGCAGTACTAGAGCCTTTTGCTTCTCCTCCTTTAGAGCGCATCGCTGCGATGAAAGAGATACACGATGCAGGCATCCGCGTGTGGTGCTTTGTCGGGCCCATCTATCCGGGCTTCGACAGCCAGTGTGAAGAGCTAGTCCGCCGAATCGCGGGCGCGGGCTGCGACCGCGTCCTCAGCCACAGGTTCGCATTGCATCGCACGGCATGGGCGCGAGTCAAGAAGGCGCTGGAGGAAAAGATGCCTGAACAGGTAACGGAATGGGAGCACACTCTCTTTACCGAGGAAGGAAAGAAGTTCTTCGACACGGCGTACAAGCAGCTCGCGGACGCCTGCGGCCGTTATCACATAAAACATGAATTCGCGTTTGGAAAGCCTTAAATACGGGCCAAACGGAATAGCGTCAACGCTAACCAACAAGCTAATTCTGCGGAGGTGAAAAGAATGGAACTGAATCCTATGGAGTCTAAAGTCTTGGAAGCACTAAAGGCGCTCGGAGCGACCGGCCCGGAAAAAATCAAGACCGCCGACGACGTGATGAAGAAGTCCGACTTGGCAAAAGGTGTAGTAGGTAATTGCCTGACGTCGCTGGTCGGCAAGGGCGCGGTCAAGCGCGTTGCGCGCGAAAAGGCAGCCGGGTACTACGCGATACAGCAGGCCTGACTGCAATGGCTCACCCGTTACTTGTTTAATTTGTTCTTCAAGTGCTCGGCCAGCACTTTGATCTTGACTCGTTCCTGCTTGGTCGAGTCACGCTCCCTGACTGTTACGCTGTCGTCCTTGAAAGTGTCGTAGTCGATGGTGATGCCGAACGGGACCCCTATCTCGTCGGCGCGGGCGTAGCGCCTTCCGATCGAGCCGCCATCATCAAGGAAGACATCGAGCCCCGCGTTGCGCAGCAGCTGCAGCACTTCTTCCGTTTTTTCCGGCAAGCGGTCCTTGTTAACTAGAGGATAAACGCCAGCGGTGAAGGGAGCGACCGCCGGAGGGAGCGAAAGCCAAACCCTCATCTCATCCTTTTTCTTTTCTTCCCTGTAGCCTGCGTCCAGCAGCGCGAGCAGGTTGCGGTCTACGCCAAAGGAAAGCTCGACTATGTGCGGGATGACGCGCTTGCCGTTGCGGTTGACTGAGAGATCCTGTCCGGAGACGCGCGCGTGCCCGGCCAGGTCGTGGTCGGTGCGGTAGTGGAAGCCGGCAATCTCCCTCCAGCCGCCATCCTCGAACTCATACTCGATGTCAAATTGGTACTTGTTATAGAAGGCGCGTTCCTCCTCGTTTTTCTCGAAGAACCTCACGCGCAAACCCGGCGATGCGTAGAACTCTGAAATGCGTGCCATGTAGTACGCGTAGACCTCGCCGTATTCTTTCGCCAGCGCTTTAGCCGAGACCATCTGGATGCCTTTCTTTCTTTCCTTTGCCAACACCACGGGAATCTTGGATGTTGCTACTTCGCTGAAGCGCGCGTGTTTTGCCAGTTCGCTCGGGTCGCAGAACACCTGTATCTCTGCCTGGGTGAACTCGCGCATGCGGAAGAGCGTCTGGCGCGGCGCGATCTCATTCCTGAAGGCGCGCCCGATAACAGCGATGCCGAGCGGCAGGCGCTCGCGGTTGATCAGGTATTCGCGCTTGAAGTTGACGACAACCCCTTGCGTGGTCTCGGGCCTCATGTAGGCTGGTTTTGAGAGTTTTCCCGTTCCGATTCTGGTTGAAAGCATCATGTTTAGTACAGAAACTTCCTTCAGGTCGCCGCCGCACTTGTGGCACTTTACCTTGTGTTTCTTGATGAGCGCACCCAGGCCTTTCGCTGAAAGGCCTTCAAACCCCTCTTTCAAGTGAGACTCTAGAAGATGATCAGCCCGTTCCACTGCGCCGCACTTTCCGCACTCGGTTATAGGGTCCACAAACTGCGTCAAATGCCCGCTAGCTTCGAAGACCTTCTCTGGCGCGACTTCAGCGGGCTGTATTTCCACGAAAGGCTCGCCCAGCCTGCGCAGGAAAAAGCCCCGCCAACAGTTTTCCCAGTTGTTCTTGATGCGCGAGCCAACGCTGCCGTAATCGTAAAACCCGGCTATTGCGCCATGCAGCTCGCTGGATGGATAAAAGAGGCCGCGCCTCAGCGCGAGGTCCACAACCTTGTCATACCTAGTCTGTTCCGACATTAGCTGGTTAACGCGCGCGGTATTTAATTAACCGCTCTTGGGTTGGTTTGGGTTGGGAAATGCTTTTATACCTGCAGAAGCATTAATGGTCAAGCAGGCCACGATTGCGGCCTGCAATCATCCCATTCGCGTGGGCGCCGGGAGCGGGGTTCGAACCCGCGGGGCACTCTCGTGCCAGCTGGTTGACAGCCAGCCGCCTTGGACCTGCTTGGCTATCCCGGCACCTTTTCTTTAAACAACCAGCTACCGCTAACCCATATCGTTCTTAACCGTTTTGCAACCCGAATTAACCGGGGCGGGTTAAGAAATGCTTTTAAGGGCGGGTGGGGAGAGTTCCGCGTGCGGGGCATACTTGTCATGTTTTTGTTGATCTCTTCCAGTCTGGCGTGGGACTGGGATACCCACCGCTGGTTGGCTGAAAGGGTTTGCATAGAGTACGCTTGCGGCGCCTGCTTGGAAGACATCAAGGAAGGGGCGATTGCTCCTGATAAGGAGTTCCACGATTTCCAGAAACACCTATACTACAACACCTCGCTCGCCTGCCCGCCCGGAGCATGGGTTTGCCCGACGCAGGACAACCCAATAGCGCTGGAGAAAACGGCAGAATGGCTGGAAAAAGCGAGGAACGATTCTGGCTGCGAGCGCTACTACGACATGGGCGTC
>JACOVT010000071.1 GCA_016177165.1 Microcaldota archaeon | reverse complement strand
GCCAGGAACCTGGAAAAAGGGACAGACTTAAGATCTGTTGGCCTAGCGCCTACGCAAGTTCAAATCTTGCTCCCCGCATGGGGGCTTCTGCGGAGAAGCTGTTGCTTCTCCGAGATCTCAACGAAGCAGAGCTTCGTTGCAGATCGCCCCTATGCCCCCACTATTATTCAAGATTTGAGCCTTGACAAATAGCTATTCAACCAAAAAGGTTTTATATTGGAACGGTCATATTTTAGCTAACAGGCGCCGATCATCGGCAGGGCTTGCACATTTTAATGGCAGAAACCCAGAAATGGACTAAAAAGTTAGCAAAAGAATTCGAAGTGCCTCTCTTTCTCAAAGACGCCGTATTAACTCCTGTAATAATAGAAGAACTTGGAAACATTAAAGGAAAACGCGCCGTTGACTTGGGTTGCGGATCCGGCTACTTTAGCCGCAAAATGGTCGCAAGAGGCGCCCGGGTGGTGGGTGTTGACAGGAACAAACATCAGCTAGACTTGGCGCTAAGAAAAAGCACCAGGAACATTCGCTATTTGAAGGGAGACATCATCAGAACGCACCTACCAGCAGCCAGCTTTGACTTGGCACTTCTTAACCTAGTTAATGTTGAAATTCCTAGCACGTCCACGGTCATTAAAGTATTCAAAAACACCCGCGGGTGGCTTAAACGCAACGGAACGCTGGTGATTGGCGACGTCCACCCGCACAACCTTGGTAAAGGGTCGGCTGCCGACTCATTCTTACCTTCAAGCGGAAAAGACTATTTCGACAACGGCAGCAAATGGCATTCGGAAAGCTACCGAATAGATGGCAAGAAGCTGAAGTTCTATCCCAACTACCATTACACGATCGAGTTTCTGGTAAACACGCTTATCGAAACTGGCTTCCGCCTCGAGAGGATGCATGAGATTCCTTACAAAAACGAGGGTTTCCCGATAGGCTTGGTGCTAGTTGCAAGAAAAGAGTGAGCGGCAACTGTCGAAGGCTTGTTGTTTTCTTTTTAAGGCGCGGGCTGGAAACTTAATCGTGACAGACGAAATCGTTTGGCGTCCATCCCCGGAGCTCGCAGAGCGAGCTAACGTGGCGCGGCTGATGCGCAAGCATAACATCAAGACTTACGATGAGCTCGTCCGCAAGTCCACGCAGGACGTGGAGTGGTTTTGGGGCGAGTGCGAGCGCGACCTCGGGGTCGTCTGGGATGCACCATACTCAAAAGTCGCTGACAGCTCGAAAGGCATCGAGTGGACGCGCTGGTTCGTTGGCGGAAAGCTCAACGTTGCGCGCAACTGCCTCGAGCGGCACGCACAAAAAACTCCTGACAAGCTGGCTTATGTTTGGGAAGCGGATGATGGCAAAACGCGCAAGATGACTTACGGAGAGCTTGACAAGCTCGCGAGCCGCGTGGCGAACGCCTTGACGAAGGAAGGGTTGCGGAAAGGAGATCGTGTTGGCATCTACATGCCGATGACGCTCGAGATCGCTGCTGTTTTCTACGGCTGTCTTAAGGCCGGGCTGGTCATCATTCCAATATTTTCAGGGTTTGCAGGGGGCGCCGTAAAGACGCGCCTGCAAGACGCCGGCGCGCGCGTGCTGTTCACTGCTGATGGCGGTTTCCGGAGGGGGAAACTGGTTGAGATCAAAAAAGAAGCTGACAAGGCTGTCGAGGGAACGAGCGTCGAGCGCGTTGTTGTCTTGAAGCGCGCCGGCAACAAGGTCGAGCTGGGCGCTAAGGACACCTGGTTCGATTCCTTTGTTAATGATGCCTCTGATGAGTTCACCGCAATCCCGGTCGAGTCGGAAGACTACTCGATGATACTGTACACGAGCGGCACGACCGGCAAGCCCAAGGGAGCTGTGCATTCGCACGCCGGAGCTCTCGTGCAGTGCGCCAAGGAGATCACGTACAACTTTGACTGCAAACCCGATGACGTTTTCTTCTGGCTGACAGACCTCGGCTGGATGATGGGACCATGGATGATGATCGGCGCCAACTTTAACGCCGCCACTTGCGTTTTGTTTGAGGGCGCGCCCGACTGGCCGCAGCCGGACAGGGTCTGGGAAATTGTGGACAAGCACAAGATAACTATTCTAGGCATCTCACCGACGGCGATCCGCGCGCTGAAGAAGCATGGCGACGAATGGGTCGAGAAGCACTCATTCAAGACGCTGCGCCTGCTTGGAAGCACGGGCGAGCCATGGGACGAACAGTCTTGGTCTTGGTTCTTTGACAAGGTTGGCAAGGGAAGATTACCAATTATTAACATTTCGGGTGGAACAGAAATCGTCGGCTGCTTCCTTATTCCCTCGCCACTCACGTCGCTAAAGCCCACCACGCTATATGGGCCCGGCCTTGGGATGGACATCGACGTTTTTGACGATAATGGAAACTCCATACGGGAGCACGTTGGCTACCTGGTGTGTAAGAAGCCTTCCCCATCGATGACGCGCGGCTTGTGGAACGCGCCAGAGCGTTACTTGGAGACTTACTGGTCGCGCTGGCCTCACGTTTGGAACCACGGCGACTGGGCCCGCATCGACGCGGATGGGTTCTGGTTCCTGCACGGCCGGGCGGACGATACTATAAAGATCGCCGGCAAGCGCGTCGGCCCTGCGGAGATAGAGGCAGCACTGCTCACCCACCCGGCGGTCGCCGAGGCGGCGGCGGTCGGCGTGCCGCATGAGGTAAAGGGCGAGTCTGCGGTCTGCTTCGTTGTGCTAAAGCCGGGCTTCCAGCCCGCGGAAACGCTGCGCGAGGAGCTCAAGAGGACCGTTGCCGAGGAGCTTGGCAAGCCGCTGATGCCCGAAACGGTCAAGTTCGTCAGCATGCTGCCCAAGACGCGCTCTGCCAAGATAATGCGCCGCGTCATCAAGAAGAAGTACGCCGGCGAGGACGTGGGCGACATCTCCACGTTGGAGAATCCAGAGGCGGTGGACGAGATCACACGCGCCCGCTAGCACGAAACGTGACAGCATTGTTTTTAACAATCCGGCGCGTTAACATCTCATGTTCTTGGTTCTTGAGGGGCTGGACTCGAGCGGCAAAAAGACACAGATAGACCTGCTGGTGGATAAGATCAAAACTCTCGGCAAGCCGTTCGAGCGCATCGACTTCCCAATGTACGACACCACCATGGGAAAGATGGTCGCCTCCTACCTGCGCGGCGAGCTCGGCAAGAAGGAAGAGCTCTCCCCGGAGAGCGCCGCAATGCTTTACATGCTAGATCGCTACCAGTTCCGCGACAGGCTGCAGAAGATGCTGGATGACGGAAAGATCGTGATAGCAAACCGCTATACACAGTCCAACTTGGCGTTTCAAGGCGCCAAGCTTTCCGGGACCGAGCGCTGGCATTTCATCAAGTGGATGGAGGACTCCGAGTCACGATTGCCGCAGCCAACCCTAGTTGTATATCTGGACATGCCGCCCGAGGCAGCGATGCAGCTCGCGCATGGCGACCGCGACTACCTGCCGGGAAAGAAGTACGACATCCACGAGGAGGATATCGCGTATCAGAACGAGGTGCGCAAGGTGTATCTCGAGTTGGCCAAGAGGAAGGGCTGGCTCGTAGTCAGGTGCGCCGAGCAGACCGGAAAAGCTTGGCGTATCAGGCCGCCGCAAGAAATACACGAGGACTTGTGGAAGCGCGTGTCCACCATTATAGAGTGGAGCGATTCCTAGGCGCGCTTAAAAGTGCATGCGGACATTATCATTTCAGGCGAGTAGCCCTTCATGTCTGTTCCGGTCATCACGCTTACTGGCATGGTGCATTCGCGCTCCTCACCCTTCCGGGAAGCGAACGCCGTGTATATCGCATCTGTGACGTTCTTCAACTCTGTAATGGTTCCAACCTGTGTGCCGTTGACGAAGTAGACTGCCGGGTCAACTTGTTCTAGTCGCGTGAACACCTTGCACGCTTCCTGCGTGCCCCCACGTATCTCGACGTGGTAGGTCTGGGGTATCTGGAACGAGAACACCTGCGCGGCGTTGTTGGGCTGGTTGAACAGGCCGGGGCCTACAGGCAGCTCGAGGCTGCTTACCACCGCTTTTGTGGCAGTGCACTTTGACAGCTGGCTGATGAAACAGGACTCGCTCTGGCCGCAGTCCGCGACGCTGGTGGAAATGCAAGCTTGGAGGAGCAGCGCCGCCCCGAACGCCAGCGAGAGCAAAACACGCATGCTATTGTCTCTC
>JACOVT010000072.1 GCA_016177165.1 Microcaldota archaeon | reverse complement strand
GTGCTCGAGCTGCTGCGCGAGGGGCTCATAGAGCCCGACATGGCTATGGGAACAGCAGAGAGCCTCAAAACCCACCCAGACCTGACAGAAAGGGTGATCCGGCTCGTCAGAAAGGGAAAGATAAACCCAAGTTACCTGATAATGGTGGGCCCGATTGTCGATGATGCCGGAAAAAATGCCATAGCCAAAATGAGGGAACTTACAGGCAAACCCGGCAGGATTCCAACGCTTCGTGAAATAGTTGGGCACGAGGCTGACATTGCGCGTGCAATCGAAGGTATTGCAACCCACCGGATTGGGGAGCCGTTCAAGGCAAACGTGGTGGTTGCCGGGCCGCGCGACCGCTTCTACATTTCCTTAAACCCGACTCCGGAAGAGGTTCGTGGAATGCTGGGGCGTGGGCGGAAAAAGCTGCCTGTCTGGCGCTTTGTCAAGCCGATGATAGGCAGCGTGATGCTTGAGCCTGCCGGCGATGCGCTGATGGTAAGGGAAATCCAGACAGGGATGTTCGAGCGCAACCTGCCCTCCAAACTCAAGCGGAGGTACAACAAGTGGCCCGAGATAATGATGGAACAGGTGGAGGACTACGCCCGCAGGCACGGCTTTACACGCATCGTTATGCCAACCGCGCTAGCTATATACTCCCACCATGGTGGCATGAGCCCGTTCACTTCACACCAACTGTACACAGAGCTGCCGAAAAGGGCGGGCTTCTCGCTAAAGGAAAGAGCCCCTGACTTTTCCGCAATGCCCCACCACATGTTTTGGGAGAGAAAAGTGCCCCACGGCCGCACTAGAAACCGATGACTACCCTAGCGCCCTCTTTGCAATGCTGCTTGAAGAGGCTTTGGCCTCTTCAGCATATCGAAAAAGCCCGGCTTTTTCGCATATGCTCGCGGGCGCGTCGCTGACCGCCCATAAGCTCTTGGGCTTCTCCAAGCCAATAAGCGTTCCGAAGCTTGCCAAGTCTTGTGCGTCAACAGGTTTTCCAGCGCCGCTCGCAAGCACCACCTCGACCCCTGCTTTTAGCGCAATAGCAATGCACATGCGCGCATTAGCAACTAACCGGGAGCGCTCTCTTGCGTTTCTTGCCAAGAATGCTGCCAGCGAGAAACCCAACGCCACGTTGTTTTCGCGCATCATGGTCGCGGTAGCAGTGTCAAACGCCAGCTCTGCCGCGGTCGTCGGGTCCAATAGGACGTGAATGCGCTTATCCCGGGCAGCGGCGTTGTTTATGCCTACCTGCCCGCCAACAACTATATTGACTTTTCCGTGCATCGGCTGGTCGCGTGCTGTGCGAAGAACGTTTGCCTCCTTTCCTGCCACGAGGACTCTTTTCCAGCCCCACATTAATTCCATTGCAGCCGCCTGCTCGTCAAACGCCAGCAAGTCGGTGAATTCCCTAGCCAATCAAACACTCCCTACCCCAGCAGACACTCCCTCGCTTTCTCCCTCGCCTTTTCGGCGTTGAACGGGTACACTGCAACCTTTAATTTAACCTTGACCACGTCGCCGCCCCCACTCTCTGCAAGCGTTCCGCGGAACGCGGCCTGCTTGTCGAACCGGGCAAAAAAGTACCCTGCATCATCCACCCTTTCTCCAATGTCGTGGAGCCTGAGCGCCCTAACAGCTTCAACAACGCGCTTTATGTCCACGGGTCTCGTCGAAGAAAGAGTTAGCTTGACGATCTCTGGCCCGTAGTGACTCGGTACCTTCTCGCGTTTAGCCTCCATGTTTCCGCACACCGTGCGGAACGCCGCCAACACCCGCTGCAAGTCTTCGGTGGGATGGCAGAACACCTCTGCATAAACACTCTGGAAGCTGCTGCCGTTTCCCTGCCGGTGGAAGCTGCTGCCGTTTCCCTGTCGGTCCTGCCCGCCTTTCGGTTGCGCGGGCATTGCTAGAGGCCCCTGTGCTTTTTGCCCGCGCTTGTGAGTCCCCGGTGAACGCGCCTGCGCTGGCCGAGAACCCAAGAAACGTCAGCATCCGAACGGATGGCGGGGTGCTGCGGATCCACTAGGATGACTTCGAAGAACTTGTGCTGGCCGTCTTCACCTACCCAGTACGAGTTGAGCACTTCCATGTTTGGGTAGTGCCGCGCGACCCGCTCTTCGGCAATGAGCTGGAGCGACTTGTGGGGCTTATATTTTGTAACGCCCTGTTTCGAGGGCTTGCGCCCGCGAACGGGCCTCAGTTTTTGCCGGCCGCCGCGCCTTATCCGCGCCCTCACTACAAGGAAGCCTTGCTTTGCCTTGTAGCCCAGATTGTGCGCCCTTGCTGGATTCGTGGGGTGCTCTACGCGCGTGGCGGCGCCTTCCTTGCGCCACTGGACCAGCTTTTGCTTGTAGCCATGGAAAAGCTCCTTGTCTTCACCCGAGTGTTGTTTCTGGAATGTTTCCTGAATGTACTTGTATGCTCCCATGCTTTGCATCTCCATCTTTTCGGTGCCGCTTTGCCCGCCTAGGTCGCTGTGAAATTATATAGGAACACAAAACGCTTTTCTTGTTCCCAGCAACTTGCACAGCGGGATAGCGAACGTAGCGCTATAGCCCAACCATCGCCTATTCGGGACAAGCCCACATGTTGGCGTGAATACTGTTTTTTGGGCGCGCCAAGTATTTAAACAGTACGCTAGCCGCGCGCGTCCTCTTCAATTCCTAGCAGCTTGCGGATCGGTTCCAGTTGCCTTATGCTTGGCCGCGAAAGCTTGTATGAAATCATAATTTCAGCAACCACTTCCACAACGGAATGAACGTTATATGAATTCCTTCAACCGTTTCCGTACCCTCATCAGCGCTTGTTATTATCCAGCCCCTCTTTATCCCTAAGCTCTTGGAACATTCGACAAGTCCCCGGATCTCCCGATCCCTGGTCTTTTTGCTGTCCAAACTATAAGCGACCTGGATCGCCTCGCGGATTTCCGTTCCTTTGCGCACGATAAAATCTACTTCAATCCCCTCTTTGTTTCTCCAGTAGTTTATCTCCTCGTTCAGAGCATTGCGTCGTCTCAACTCCAGCAGAACCGCATTTTCAAACAGCCTTCCCGCGTC
>JACOVT010000066.1 GCA_016177165.1 Microcaldota archaeon | reverse complement strand
CTTCTCGTGGGTAGTTAAAGGCTATTTCTTGATACAACAGGGTGGTTGACGGTACGTTGTTTTTATTAGGCGGAACGGCGTTGCCAGAGCATGCGTTTCCGCGCACGCAACCTTTTGACAGCGAACGAACTGAGCCGGGATGACATCATATTATTGTTCAGGATGGCGCGCGAGCTAAAAAGCGGCGCCATCGCTGGCGCTGACCGCGCGCTGCGCGGCAAGACGCTGGCTCTCCTCTTTGAGAAGCCCTCCACGAGGACGCGGGTTTCGTTTGAGGTCGCTATGGCACAGCTGGGTGGGCATTCCTTGTTCCTTGGTGCTCAGGACTTGCAGCTTTCAAGAGGAGAAACAATTGGAGATACTGCGCGCGTGCTTTCGCGGTATGTTGATGGGGTCGTGCTGAGGCTGTATGAACAAAAAACACTTGAGGCCTTCGCCTCTGCCGCGGGCGTGCCGGTCATCAACGGCTTGACTGACAAGCATCACCCGTGTCAGGCCCTGGCGGACTTGTATACTCTTTGGGAGAGGTGGGATGGAAAGTTAGATGGAAGGAAGATTGGGTTCGTGGGGGATGGAGGCGACAACGTGCTCGTTTCGCTCTTGCACGTTTGCTCCAAACTGGGAGTGGGTGTGAGTGTGGGCTGCCCTAAGGAATATTCTCCCAGTCGGCAGGTGCTGGCTGAAGCGCGCGCTAATGCGGATAAAAGCAAGGCAAAAATAGATGTTTTTTCTTCACCCGTAGAGGCTGCGCAGGGCGCAGACGCAGTATATACTGACGTGTGGGTGAGCATGGGGCAGGAAAGCGAACGTGAGGAACGCTTAAAAACCCTGTCTGCATTTCAAGTCAACGAACAAGTGATGGGCGCTGCGAAAGGTGAGGCAGTGTTCATGCACTGCCTGCCCGCGCACCGCGGGCAGGAGGTCGCTGCTGGAGTGATAGATTCCAACCGTTCGATCGTGTGGGAGCAGGCTGAGAATCGCATGCACCTGCAGAAAGCGCTACTGATGCTGATGCTAGGAAATGGGGATTAGATGGTAAGGCCGCTCGTGATAGGAATCATCGTGGCACTGGTCGCGGTTGCCGTGATGATCAGCGTTGTAGCCATAATACTGATTGGCGGCGGAAGCAGTGGCGGCGGTGGCGGTCCTCCGCTCTCGTTCAACTACTCGCAGTTCAAGTTCGAGGACGTCGGCTTGAACTTCTCGTTCGAGGCCCCGCAAGGCTGGACCCAGTCGCGTAACGGCGCAGCATTCGTGTTTTCAGGACCTTCATTCCCTTATCAGGACCGGGTGAACGTGACCACAAAGCTGGAGGGGGAATACTTCAACGGATCTTCCAGCGCCAATTCGGTGATGCTCGCCATCCTTGCAAGGTTTGCCGCAATGCCGGACTATTCGGTTGGCGGGCTGACCAATGCCACCATAACGACCGCCAACAACTCGACGCTTTCGGGCCTGCAGGTGGTGCTGTCCTACTCGAGCAACGTTTCGCTTGACAACAACTCGTCCATCAGCGTACCGCTGAAGCGGCAGGTGTTCGTGCTGGATTCTGGCGCGCCCTATTATGCCGTCTCGCTTGAGGCGCTTGCGCCAGAACTCGAGAGGGTGTCTTCCGCGTTCGACCGCGCCAAAAACAGCCTTGCGGCAGGGCCAGGCCTTCCGCCGCCGGAAGAGGAGCCGCCGCAGCCGCAGGTATGCGCCACATCATGCGCCGCCGGGTTCACCCAGAACCCCTACCCCGATTGCGCGTGCATCCCGCCCCCATTGCCGGGCGGCACAGCAACGCTACCGGCGAACTACTTAAACAGCGAGGCGTTCTCGTTCAACAAGGGCAAGGTCGAGTCCGCGAGAACTGGTGGGGTTACTGGCGACGGGGGGATGAGGTACCTTGATGGAAAGGAGATAAGCTCGCCGCTCTACGTGGTTTTCAACCTTGGAGAGATAGATTTCGACGCGCTGACCAGCTGGAAGAGGGAAGTTGGGACTTCGAGCGTAAGCAGGGCCCGTGACAACTACGTCTACATAATAAGGACGGCGTCAAAGCGCTGGGCAAAGATAAAGGTGATAAGCGCCCAAGCCGGCGAGCTGACATTCCAGTGGGTGTACAACCCCAACGACCAGGAAGGCGAGACGATAAGCTTCCAGCCTTGACGGGCTTTGTTGAAAGTCTTTGTTTTTGTGGCAAATGAATGGGCGGTGGGGATATTGTCCGGCGCCATCTCAGGCTGACTTTTTCAAGTGGTAGCCGGGTATTTCAGCAAAACCTAGGAGGACCAGCGAGTCGATAAAGCCATGCGCGTAAGCTGCCGCCTCGAGCGCAGTTGCCTCGTTGCCCTTTTTCGCGTAGTGCTGCGCGTCCGAGAAATAATCCTTCGCAAACCTGAGCAGCGCATTCCCGCGTTTATCAACCAGCCTGATGCTGTCCAGGCATTCCTTGGTTGCTGCCATGCAGAACTCCAGCTTGCGGCGTGTTCCTTCACTCATAAAAACACTTATAAATGAACTGGTTATTAACTGATCATGCGCCCGGCAGCCTCGGCTTCACTATTATTGCTGGCCATAGCAGCCTCTGTGGTTTTGGCCCATGCCATAAACTACCGCCAACCAATCGCCGCCCTGACTAGCGCGGTGACTGTCGATGGCACGATAGGCAGCAGCGAATGGGGCGAAGCCACAGTATTCCAGTTTGGCAACAACCGCGTAACTGCTTATGTTAAGGGAGATTTCGCCACCCGTGCCCTCTACTTTGCGTTTGACGTTTCCACACCGGATGACAACGGAGCCATTGACTTTTGCGCCCAAGACTACGTCAACGTCACGCTGGACTGGCCGCACGTGGGCGGCGCCACGCCCGGGCAGAACCATCGAGCGTACACGCTGCACAGGCCTTGCACCTTCCCGACGGGCGGCCCAACAGAGGAAAGCGAAGGGACCGGCCTCGGCTGGGCGACTATCCCGGGCCCGTACGCGTGGAACGCAATTGGCGCAAGCGGGCAGAACTCCCGCTGGACAGCCGAGTTCTCGATACCCCTGCCGGGGGACGTGCAAGCACCCCAACAGGTGACTGGCGCCCGCATCGAGGTGCTTGACAAGACGCTCATCAGCGGAGTTGTCACTGATGTGTATTACTTGTGGCCTGACGCGTCGCCGCGCAGCAACCCCTCACAATGGGGCGACCTGACATGGGGAGGCACTGCCAATGGGGGGAAGGGTCTGGGAGTCGGGGACCACGACTGGAGCTATGACCCCGACTCGACCGACATGGCAAACGAACTGCTGCACATCATATTCAACTCTGGGAACGAGGACATGCAACTCAACTCGATAGACCTGACGTCGGTGGGAAGCGCCGACCCTTCGGTGAGCGTGCAGCGGGTGGTCTTCGTGCTTGATGTCAACGGCAACCTCAATTACGACCAAGCAGACGTGCTGCTGGGGACCGGCGTGTTCCAGCCGGGGAATGCCGCGCTCACAATCAACGTCGCGAACGGGGGGCTCATACCAATGAATACGCGCGTCGACCTGCTCATCGGGGTGGAGATGTCTCCTAACGCGGAGATCGGCAAGGCGCTGCAGTTCAACGTGCCTGCTCTGCGCGCGACCGGCCGCACTAGCGGCGTGCAGGTTAACGCGCTTGCAGTCCCGATAGCTTCGGCGAGAAAGACGATCAGGGCGTCCAACACCACCGGCGGCGCCGGCGGGGATTCGCCTCAAGACCACGCCTACACGCCGGGAGTGGGAAGCGCTGACAACGTGATGCTCCAGCTAAAGGTGCGTGCAGGAAGCGGCAGCGCAATCGCTTTCGAGCGCATGAAGCTCTCTGCCTACGGCACGGGTGACGAGCGCGGCATAAAGCAGGTGAAACTCGTACGCGACCTCGACAGCGACGGGATGTTTGATGCCGGCGAGCCGGTAGCGGCTGCCGCAAGCTACGTCGCTGACAACGGGACTCTAGTGCTTGACCCCGACCCTGACTTCGGCGTGCTGCCAAACCAACTGATGCACCTGCTAGTCGTGTACGAGATGACCAACAACACGCGTAACGGTGACACTTTTGCGTTCAACGTAACCGAGCTTCGGGTGACAAACGCCGCGGATGGGAGCGTCGCCCAGTTCAACCTGCCAATACGGTCCGCGACAAAGACCGTGGTGATTGGAGTGCCCGGCTCCTGCTCAGGTACGGTGACGCTGGGGCTGCAGCCCAACCCTGTCAACGCTTCAGGTAACGTAAGCGTTGCAGTGGGTGGGCTCCAGAATTGCGCAGGCTTGACAGCATCGCTGCGCAAGGACTCGTGCAGCGGCGACTTGGTGCGCTCCTGCATTTTGGGCGCGGCGGGTTCGTGCTCTTCAGCTTTTGAGGCGCCTTCCTCTGATGGCAGCTACATTTACTACGCGTGCGTAGACAAGAACGCCGACGGAAAGTTTGGGGCTGGAGAGGCCGACCTGAAAGTGTTACGCGTGCTGGGAGCTTTCAACGCCTGCTCGCAATCAAGCCTCGCGGCCTGCCTGACTCGCGAGCAGTGCCTCGGCTCCAACGGCAACTGGTGCCCCGCGGTTGGGGGAGGCGTCTGCACCAGCGCGCCTTGCCCCTCAGAGGCGTGCTCTGGGACCGTCTCGGCGCAGCTCTCAAAGCAGGAGTCCGGAGTCGGCGAGCAGCTTACAGTGTCGGTTTCGGGTCTTTCGTCGTGTAGCGGCTGGCCGGCAACGGTCCACAGGGACTCGTGCTCGGGCGAGACGGTTGCTTCGTGCGCATTGTCAGACGACCGGTGTTCCGCGGCTTTTTCTGCGCCCGGCAAAAAGGGGAACTACTCGCTGGCGGTCTGTTTTGACAAGAACCGCGATGGCGCGTTCGGGGCGGGCGAGTCGGTGACCCTCTCGCTGACAGTGACCGAGGCCGTGGTGGACCTGACTTGGCTGATAATCGTCGCGGTGGTCATCATCGGCCTCATAGCCGTCTTTGCAGTTGTCGAGAGGCTGCTGCGCGAGCGGCCCGAGAAGTGATGAGTCGAACACTCTTGAGAAGTGAGTCAAACAATACTATCGAGCAGCTCTTTCTCTTTAGTGTTCAGCGCTGCCGGCACTATGATGCAGAACGGTAAGCGTGCCTCTAGTTTTTTGGCTTCCTCTAAACTGGTGTAGTTGATGGTGGCGTCTTCCTTGCCCAGCTTGGAGCAGATGACGAGCCGTTCTGGAAGCGCGACTCCTTCTGCCTTGCAGGCCTTTTCCAGCGTTTCCATTGCTTCTGCGGGCTGCATGCCTTCATGCGTGTCGGCAAGGAGGAGTGTGTGCAGGTTGGCTTTCTGGTTGTCTGTTATCGCGCTGGCGAAGCTCGTTGGCTGGAAGTTTTTCTGCCAGCGCGCTATCGTGGAGGTGCGGCCGAACCTGTAGAGCTGGAGGCCCGACTCGCCAATAGCGGTGAGTATCGAGGAATTGTGGACGACGCGGAAACGTATCTTCTTTTCCCTTGCCTTCAGGAGCAGGTCGGCGTGCGTGGTTGCTGCGAGCGGGTCTCCTGGAACGAGAAGGCAGGCGTTGTTTTTCATTGCGTAGGGGAGGATGCTGCCCGACTCGATGATCTCGCGGTTCATCACTTGGATTTTCTTGCCGGTTTCTTTCTCGATGGCTTTTTTCTCTTCCTCGGTCACATACCCGGTGTACGCTTCAAGGAATACCACGTCAGAGTTGCGTATTGCCTCGAGCGCCTCGCGCGAGAGTGATGCTGGCGGGTTGAGCCCCAGTCCAATCAGGTAAAGCATTCTAACACGATCTCGCGCCGGCTATCGCGCGCCGAAAATGCGCAGCTTCTGCCGCACCTTTTCCACGTTTTCTTCTGGACCTGTGACGTTCAGCTCGATGTGGTCTCCATTGTCTTTGCAGGCGAGTGTTGCGCCCATGCCCTTGGCTAGGTGCTCGAGGTGGTGGCAGTTGTGCTCGTACCTTTTCTTGCTTATCTTTAGGTGCATGGTTTCACGGGTTTGCCTTGTCTATGATGTAGTATGTCATGTCGCCTTCCTTGTCGCTGATCGCGTACATGACTTTCTTGCGCACCGAGCTTGCTGACTGTATTTCCTTTTCAAGCTGCGGGAACGAGAACGTGGCTTCCTCGGTGACGCACTTCACGAGCCAGATTGCGTTCCCGCTTGATGGCTTGTCGCCCCGCGAGTAAACGCGGTAGTGGGACTCGCCGCGGAAGCCGGGCTTGACGCAGAATCCCCTTGTTCGGAGGTCGCGGAACGCAAGGTATTTCTTGGCGAACTCGTTGTCGCTGCCTGAGTAGTGCCTGAGCAGTTCCGCATATGCGTACTTTTTGCCGCTTTGGCTACGCACGCTGAATTCCTTGCGGTTTTCGCTCATGAGCACCGATTCCTCGCGGCTTAGCAGGAGCCCCTTGCCAGTCATTTCGCCGTAGCCTTTTGCCGCAAGCTCGCTAGACGCGGTTTGGTCGCTGATGAGTGCGCCGTCCCTTGTTATGCGTGCTTCCACAAAACCAGCTGTTCTTGTTGTGGTTTGTGGCTTTAAAATAGTGCGCACTCTCATTGACGGGTTAGAGGTGGCGCCTGTACAATAGTGTAGCGGTGAGCGCGATTGCGACAGCGCCCGCAAGCACCGCCCCGCCTACTATGGGGTCGGAGAGGCTGCCTGATGCCAGTCCTGATATTGAGGAGGTTCCGGCGCGTTCCCTTTTCACGTTTACTGCTTTGGACTCGAGTTGCACGTTGCCGGCGGCATCTTGGCAGCGGGCGTAGAAGTTGTTTTCGCCGTCAAACTCGAGCTTGACAGAAGTCTTATGGGTCCTGCCGCCAGTGGAATCGAAAGTCTTCATGCGCTCGAACGCCACGTCCTGTGTGGACAGCCTGCATTCGCTGTTCTCGTTCGTCTCTACCGTTATTTCAGTTTCTGGCGCCGTCGAGTTTAGCTGCGCCGGAATCGTGAGCGTTGGTGCGGAGTTGTCGACCTCGAACTCGGCAGTCCTTGTTTCCAACCCGTCTAGTGTTGACACCACGACATTATAGTTGCCCTCGTCTGCCGGCGCGATGAACTCGTACGAGAACAAGTGGTCGCCGTTGAAGTCTGTGAGGGTGGTTGTCTGGCCGGCAACCTCTACCATCACTGCGCTCGCGTCTGCCGTTATGAGGACGCTGATTTTCTGCCCGGGCCTTGACAGCGATGGCGTGGCTAATACTCGCTCTATTGTGTCGCTCGTGCTGTCATCTGTTGACTGTGAGATTACTGTTATTCTTGCCGAGTCGCTGGCGACTGCTCCTCTGTTGTCCATTACAGTTAGTGTTGCGGTGTACGTGCCCGGCGAGAGGTAGGTGTGTGATGCTGTCTGGCCTGAGCCTGTCCGGCCGTCGCCGAAGTTCCATGAGTATGAAATTATGATGCCGTCAGGGTCGGATGCTGTTCCGCTAAGTGTGATCAGCTGCCCGTTCACTGCTATTCTGTCGGTGCCTGCGAATGCCGTGGGCGGCACGTTCTCTGTCGTTTGCTGCTGTGTTGTCGTTGTTGT
>JACOVT010000068.1 GCA_016177165.1 Microcaldota archaeon | reverse complement strand
GGTATCTTGAGCACCAAAAGTTCCGTTTTGTTTAGTTTCACGATTATATTAAAACGACACTAGTATATAAATGTCTCCTATTTTGGGATAAATACTAAAATAATTGGCTCTGCCGGATCACTTCAGGAACCGCTTTATTTCGCTGGCTGTTTTGGCCCGCGCGGCTATTCCTGGTTCGGGCCCGCGCCCCCATGACAGGGAAACGCGGTCGTTTCGGAACCGGGGAATGACGTGGATCTTGAAGTGCTCGACCTCGTTCAAATCCATCTTGGAGATGTCGTCGTCCGAGATGTGCGTCACTGCGTCTGGCTTGCAAGCCTTGCGCAGCGCGGCAGAGACGCGTTTCGTGGTTAGGAAAAGGTGGGCGGCCAGCTCGTCAGGCGGTCCGTAAGGCTGACGTAGTGCTGCTTTGGTATGATGAGCGCGTGGTAGTCATTTATGGGCCGGTAGCTCACGGCGGCGTAGCACTCGCTGTCAGAGTATATCACCGCCTTGCGGTCGCGGTAGTCGCAAAAGCTGCAAGATCCCTTTTTCACAAGGGATACTAGCTGTTCCGGGCTATTTAACCTGCGGCAGCCCCCCTGAGTTAGTGTCACAGGCTGTGATATGTTATTTAAACAGCAATTTGCAGAATTGTTTCGGTAGGATGGCAATACTGTCGGGCAAGTCGATACGCGATCGGATCGCCAAGGGCGACATAGTAGTGCGTGGTGTGGAAGAACCATCTATCGGAGTGGCGAGCCTTGACATCCATTTGGGAGACAGGTTCACCGAGTTCAGGTACACGGCAAACCCGGTCATAGACATCAAGGAGTACAAGAACCCTACGCGCTACGAGAAAATGCTCCCAGATGGCCGGATGGAAATCAGGCACGACTACACGACAGAGTATGTCGGGCAAGACCCGTATATAATCTACCCTCAGGATCCGACGCTTTGCACCACAAAGGAATACCTGAAACTGCCTGACGACATAATAGGAAGGTTTTACCTCAAGTCCACGCTGACAAAGATAGGCGTCATGTTCGAGTCTGCCGCATCGTGGAGCGGCGTGCTGACCCCTGGTTTTGAGGGCGACTTCCAGTTCCCGATTGTGTACAACGGCCGCTTGCCCGTAAGGATATATCCAGGAATGGTAATCGGCGAAGTCTTCTTTGAAAAGATAGAATAGGGTGTAACATGTCCATCTTGTCAGGCAAATCGATCAAGGAGCGGCTTGCAAAGGGCGACCTCATCATAAAAGGGGTCAGAGAACCGTCGATCGGCGTGACGAGCTTGGACGTCCATCTGAGTGACAAGTTTTCCACGTTCCAGTACTACGCCCACACTCACATCGACTCGCGCAAGTGGGACAACCCTGCGCGTTACGAGAAGCTGATGCCGGACGGTCGCAACTTTGTCTGGCACGATTACACTGAAGAATACCTAAACAACCCAGACTTCACCATCCACCCGGACGACCTGGTGTTCGGCGTCTCAAAGGAATACTTCAAGCTCCCGGACGATCTCGTTGGGCGTTTCCAGCCCAAGAGCGCCCTCATCAAGATGGGCCTGCTTTTCTTTCCGGCAGCGAGTTGGGCCGGCTCGCTCACTCCTGGTTTTGAGGGCGACTTCCAGTTTGGCATAATGAACAAGGCGTGGACGCCCGTGCGCATTTTTCCAGACATGATAGTGGGCGAAATATTTTTCGAGAAAATAGAATAAGGTTCTTTTGTCACAGCGCAACGTTGTTCGAGCCTGCTGTCGGGGCTGCCGCTGCATTATGGCTGGCGCCATCCTTAAATAACTTGCAGGAGTTGTGGTGTCATATGCTTTCAAAGAAAGAGCTGCGCCAGACGTTCGCGCGCGACTGGAAGAAGTATTACGACGCAGGCCTGCAAGAGAAAGGGTTTGCCCGCAAGGCTTGCGGTGGTTGTGGGAAGAACTTCTGGACGCTTGATCCTGAAAGAAAAAGGTGCGGCGACCCGCCCTGCTCGGACTATGACTTCCTCGACAGGCCTGTTACGCGAAAGAGGCTGGACTACATAGAAATGTGGAAACAGTTCGAGAAGTACTTCCGCTCGCAGGGGCACGAGAGCATTCCGCGTTACCCGACCATCTGCCGCTGGCGCGAGGACCTGTATTTTACCATAGCCAGCATTGTCGACTTCCAGCGGCTGGAGAATGGCAAGATGGCGTTCGACTATCCGGCTGACAAGCTCATCGTTCCTCAGGCGTGCCTGCGCTTTGGCGACATACCCAACGTCGGCGTGACGGGAAGGCACCTGACCAGTTTTGTCATGACCGGGCAACACTCGTTCGGTTACCCGCGCACGGGTTACTGGAAAAAGGAATGCATCGGGTACAATTACGAGTTCCTGACAAAAGTGATGGGCGTTGACCCGGAACGCCTGACGTACGTGGAGGACGTGTGGGCAATGCCCGACTTCTCGATGTTCGGTTCCTGCCTCGAGGCGTTCGTTGGGGGCGTGGAGACCGTAAACAACGTGTTTTCCGAGTTTACCGCAACGCCCAATGGTTTTGGCCCGTTGGACCTTAAGGTAATCGACGTTGGGTGGGGCCACGAGCGGCTGGTCTGGCTGTCTAACTCTACGCCGACTATTTACGATGCGGCTTTCGGGCCGGTTATAGAGAAGATGAAGAGGAACGCCGGCGTTAAGGTTGATGCGAAGCTGTTTGGCGGGTTCGCGCGCATTGCTGGCTCGCTTAATATTGACGAGGCGCCGGACGTTGAGTTGGCGTGGAAGCAGGTTGCGGCAAAGTTGGGGGTTGATTCGGCTTCCTTGCGGCAGCAGATAGAGCCGCTGCAGGCCCTCTATGCTGTTTGTGACCACGCCCGCTCGCTCGCGTTTGCCATTGCTGACGGCGGCATTCCCAGCAACGCTGGCGGCGGGTACAACTTGAGGGTCATCCTGCGGCGGGCGTTGTCGTTCATCGATGAGCACGAGTTCCCATTCTCGGTGAAGGACGTGGCTGGAATGCACGCCCGCTACCTCAAGCCAGTGTTTCCCGAGCTGGCTGAATCTTTGCCTGCGCTCGGCAAGATTGTCGGCGTTGAGGAGGCAAAGTTTAGGGAGACCTCGCTGAAGAGCCGGAAACTCGTGTCGCAGCAATTGTCAAGGTCGGCAAGGTTTGACAACGCTACTCTTACCACGCTTTACGAGTCGCACGGCATAACTCCCGAGCTTATCCACGAGGTGGCGCGCAAGGAAGGCAAGCGCGCCGAGATTCCCGGCGACTTTTACACCTCGATGACTTCGCGGCACGAAAGGGTTGAAATCAAGCCAAAAAAGTCAATAGATGTTGGCGGGCTGCCGCAGACAGTGCCGCTATACTACACGTCGCCAAGCGAGTTCGAGTTTACCGCACGCGTAATTAAAGTCTTGACAGATGATGGCAAGCACTATGCCATCCTTGACAAGACGGCTTTCTACCCGGAAGGCGGCGGGCAGCAGTGCGACCTCGGGTTCATCGCAGGAAAGCGGGTGTTGCATGTTTCAAAGACGAGCGGCGTCGTATTACACCAGCTGGAGAATGTTGCCGGCATTTTGGCAGGTTCGCAGGTTGCCTGCAAGGTTGACGAGAAGCGGCGCAAGCGGTTGATGAGGCACCATACGGCTGTGCACATAGTCAACGGCGCGGTGCGGAAAGTGCTGGGTTCCCACGCCTGGCAGGCAGGGGCGGAGAAGACGCCGGAAAAAGCGAGGCTTGACGTCACGCATTACGAGCTGCCTTCACAAAAGCAGGTTGCTAAGATAGAAAAACTCGCCAATGATGTTGTCAAGAAAGGCACGAAAGTAAGCGTGACAGAAATGGAGAGGCACGCTGCCGAGAGCAGGTATGGGTTCTCACTCTATCAGGGCGGCATTGCGCCAGCGCGCGTCGTGCGCGTTGTTGATGTGAGTGGTTTTGACACCGAGTGTTGCGGCGGGACCCATTGCCACAGCGCTCGCGAGGTCGGAGATATCAGGATCATTGGCGTGAAAAAGATACAGGATGGAGTGATCCGGTTCGAGTTGGTGGCAGGCCGCGACTTGGTGGAAAAGTCCAAAAGGGAGGAGAAGCTCAACGCCAAGAACGAGCTGGCGTCTTGGAAGGAAAAGCTTGCCGCTGTCCGCAAACAGGTCGCTGAGCTTGGCGGAAAACCGGGCAAGGCGGTCCCCGCGGGCATCGAAAGGCTGGTCGTGGAATGGAGGAAGGAGGGCAAGCGGCTCGAGCAGCTGCGCAAGCGGTTCCTGACCGTAGTGGACGAGCCCGTGCAGCTCGTTGACACTGGTGACATGCGGGTGCTGCAGGAAATGGGCGACAAGTTGACTGAGGAGAACGGCTACTGCGTGCTGATAGGAAAGGGAGTGGTGTTCGCTCGTGGGAGTGGCAGGTCGAGCGTGGACGTTGGGTCGCTTGCAAAACTGGCCGCGGTGGTCATGGGCGGGGGTGCCGGAGGCAGGGGTAATGAATTTAAGGGCGGCGGCCCATTGCAAGACAAGAGCGGGGCAGCCTACGCAGCGGTCTTGGAGAAACTCGGAAGGATGAAAAAATGAAGCTTATAGCTTTTGTTGTACTGCTGCTCCTTTCAGGGGTGGCTCTCGCGGCAATAAGCGTTGACGACGCCGTCAATACGGCATCAGGGTACAAGGACCAGAGCGAGTCCATAGACATTAAGCCCAATGTTCAGGTGCTGAGCGGCAGCACCAGCTACTGGGTTGCAGAGATATACTACCTGGGCGACGTCTACACGATGGTGGTCATCAATTCAGAAACAGGCGCCGTGGTGTCGGGCGAAGAGTCTCAGGAACAGGTAGAGACGCACTATCTTGCCAACTTCTTTGCCACCAAACGCGAGGTCTCGGACTTCCTTTCCAACACGCTTTCGCTGACCCAAAGGGTGCAGGGCGAGTTCGAAACCAAGCTTAGCCAGTTCACCAGCATTTGGGAGCCGCAGCTGCAAAACGTCACGCTTTCGGAGAAGGAAGGCTACAAGAGTTCCTTGGAGAACGTGGTGAGCAGGTCGTCTTCCCTGAGGTCCCAGATAATCACGCTGCGCGGCATAATATCGCACATAACCGCGCACCCGGATATAGAGACAACGAGGTCGGCTTTTGCCTCCTTCTTCTCTGGCGAGGAGAGCTTCATAGAGTCGCTGCGCAGCGCGTCAACATCATCCACGGACTTTATAACAGAGGTGAATGGGAAGACCCAATCGGGCGAGATTGACCGTACGGTGGCTAATGGCGTGATAAACGCGGTGACGCTGAGCCTCAGCGCCGACATAACAAGGCTTGAGGACGACGTCAGGCAAAACCGTAACGTCGTGAACGCCTTCTTTGAGACGCTATCTTCCAACGCCCAGCAATTCATGATAAGGTTCGACAAGCGGCTACAGAATGCCGCAGAGGAAGTGATACGCAAGCAGGTGGCTGAAAGGATAATCAACATGACTAACAACTACTCGGAGCTCGTCTCAAAGAGGGACTCGATAGACCCGAGCTTCGACAACGCATTCAAGGAAGCCGAAAACCTGCTGAAAGAAGCGCGCGAGCACTACGACGCTGCCAGCTATTCCCTTGCTGGCGATTCCCTTGACAAGGCCGGCGAGAAACTCTCATTCCTGCGCGGAAAGATCGGGAGTTGGCCGCCCAAATGCTCGGCTGACAGGTCGTGGGACGGGAGCAAGTGCGCCTGCACAGCGGGAGTTGAGAAGGGTGGCAAGTGCGTCTCCCGCGAGGGCGCCGGGGTAAACTGGGTTCTTGTCGGAGGCCTGCTGGTAGTGCTGGCCTTTATCATAGTCGTCTACAAGAAGAGGAGCGGAGGGGGTGGGAAAGCTGAACAGCAGCCTGCATATGCCTATTTTGGCAATACTCCTAAGTAGCATCGCATTCGGGCAGGTAAGCGGCAACATTACGCTTGACCGCACGGTCATATACCCGGGCGAAGGCGCCACACTTACCGTGGATGTTTTCAACCACGGCTTCTCTGAGCTAGAGGCGTCCATGCTGCTCAAGGTGCCGCCAGATCTGGGACCCAGCCACAACGTGACGGACTGGAATCTCCCGGCAAGGGCGCTCGCGTCCAAGAGTTTCCATATACAGACAGCATCCAGCGCCCAACCGGGCGACTATGCCGCGTTTGCTACAATAAGCGCAGGAAGCGACACAATCCAATTGTCAAAAAGTGTAAGGATAAGTGCATGGGCGGCCCACTTTAACGTTACGCTGCCAACCCAAGGCAATGGCACCGCCCGGCTTATCGTCACCAACATAGGCTCACGGTCAATCCAGTTCGTGAACGCCACGCTTACATTCCCATCGGGCTTCGAGCCGCGCGTCCTGCGCTTCGAGTCGCTGATAATACCGCCCGGACACTCCGAGGAAAAGAGCTTTACCCTGACAGTGGGCGAGTCGGGCGCGGTGGCTGTTTCCGGCAGCTTCACCGACTCGGCAGGCAAGCACAGCTTCACGCGAACTATACAATTGTCAAACCAGCAAGCGCTGCCATCATTCCGCATAAACGAGGCAATCGTCATACTGCTGGGAATAATCATCGCGCTGCTAGTAGGCAAGACCCTCCTGAAATGAGTTATTATGAGGGGCCCGGGCAACGGGAAGGATATATATTTGATGATACACTAATAGGGCATGCCAGACGCCCAGTCGCCAACGGTCACTCTTTTTGAAGAATTCTTCGGCTCCTACTACAAGAAAGACCTGGAGAAACTGGCAGAAGTCTACCCGGAACGCAGGTCGCTGAACGTAGACTACAAAAACCTGGACGAGTTCAACATCGAGCTGGCGGACGAGCTCATCCACAAGCCCTACATGACGATTCAATGCGCCCGCGAGGCTATTCAGAGGCTAAACTTGGTTCCCAGCGTCGGCATCGAGGAGGGAGCTATACAATTCCAGCCTCACGTCAGGTTCCACAACATGCCGCTTGAAAGCAGGCTGCAAGTGCGCAACATAAACAGTTCGCACATAAACACGATGGTCAGCACCGTCGGCGTCATAACAAAGATAACCGATGTCAAGCCTCGCCTCGTCAAGGCTGCATTCGAATGCAGGCACTGCGGCCGGTTAATACGTATTGAACAGTCTGACATCGGAGAACAGATGATGGAACCTGTGATGTGCACATGCGAGCGCAAGAGCTTCCGCCTGCTCGTCGACCAGTGCTCATTCATCGACACGCAAAGAGCGGAAATACAGGAACCATTGGAGCTGTTGCGCGGAGGCGAACAGGCAAAGACACTCACGGTGTGGATACAGGACGACCTGACAAACAAGATAGTCCCCGGAAACAAGATAGAGATAACCGGGGTGCTCAGGCTGCAAAAGCCAAAGCACGCCGGCTCCATTTATGACAAGTTTTTGGACGTGAACCAGTGGATGCGCGTAGAGCAGGAGTTTGAGGAAGTCGACCTTAGCGACGATGACAAGAAACGTATAATCGAGCTATCCAAAGACCCAAAGGCATACGACAAGATAGTTTCCTCCATAGCCCCTTCGATATACGGCCTGCGCGAGATAAAAGAGGCAATATCACTGCAACTTTTCGGAGGCACGCCCGGAAAGGTCGCCCCTGACGGCATGAGAATAAGGCCGGATATCCACCTGCTCCTAATAGGCGACCCCGGGTGCCTTGTAGCTGATGAGCGCGTCGTGTTGGGTAATGGCACCATAGCAAAGATAGGCCAGCTCGGGCAAGAGCACCTCCAAAACATAAATATTGATGTCCTCACCGGGGAGGGTGGAAAGAAGCGGGATAAAGCGACCGTGTTCCACTCTTACCGGCAGCAGCCAGTCATCGAAGTAATCACGGAAAGCGGCAAGAGCATAAAAGGCACGCACAACCACCCGCTGCTTTCAATCCGCAATGACGATGGCAGGCTTATCCGGGAATGGAAAAGCCTCGACGAAATGAAAATCGGGGATAGGCTTGCTGTTGCAACAAGCATACCTTGTACAATCACGGCACCAGTCCCAACTAATTTCGCGCCCAGCAAACGGAAGTACGGCCCAAAGTTCAAGGGCAAGTTGCCGATGCACGTCACTGACGAGCTTGCCGCTTTAATGGGTTACATTATCGGGGATGGCTGGATCCGCAAGTACCGGACGGAATTCGTTGTTGCAGAGCAGGAACAGGACATATTACCAAAGCTTGAAAAAATGTGCCGGCACTTGTTTGGGCTCACGCCCAGTATTAAAAAGAGACTATTTGAGCCATCAAAGATTGGGAAAAGAACCATAGCAAGAAAGCAGCCGTTGACATATGTTACAGTCGACTCTGAAGACATAGCTTCCAACATCGCATTCCTAAAGGCAAAGCGAGTGCCAGACACTATTCTCCAATCTGGAAACAAGGCAGTTGCAAGCTTCCTGCGTTGGCTCTTTGAGGCCGACGGCTGTGTGTTTGACAAAGGCCGTGGCAATCGCTCAATAAGCCTCAAGTCTAAGGAGATCGAGCTTCTCCGCGACGTGCAGATACTTCTCCTACGCTTTGGAATACACTCGCGCATTGTTGGCTGCGATAACCTGATGATCCGGCGCGGCGAGTCAATACTCAAGTTCGCAAAACAAATAGGTTTCGTGTCAGTCAAGAAGAGGACAAAGCTTAAGCAACTTGCGAAGTCTGCCGAAAAATTCAGGCGCTTTACTGGCCAAAGGAGCGAAAAAATAGAAAAAATCATCATCCACGAATCGCCAGAAGACGTTTACGACATTGAAGTCCCAAAAGGGCACCGCTTCATCGCCAATGGGATAATATCACATAACACGGCCAAGACGCAGCTGTTGCGCTACGTGAAAATGCTCGCGCCCAAGGGGCTCTACGTTTCAGGCAAGTCGTCATCTGGAGCAGGACTGACCGCGACAGCGGAGAAGGATGAGTTCGCTGAAGGGGGCTGGACCCTAAAGGCAGGGGCGCTCGTGCTCGCGGCGGGCGGAATGGCAATGATAGACGAGTTTGACAAGATGGAGGACGAGGACCGTTCATCAATGCATGAGGCGATGGAAAGCCAGCAGATAAGCGTTGCAAAGGCAGGCATCGTCACGACTTTCCGCGCGAACGCAACCATACTTGCCGCGGCCAACCCCAAGTATGGCAGGTTTGACCCGTTCGCCTCGCCTGCAGAGCAGTTTGACATCCCTGTAACGATACTCTCTAGGTTTGACTGCATATTCCCGATACGCGACGTGGTGGACGAGGTGCGCGACCGTGACATGGCAGCCCACATTCTCCACATGCATCAAGTGGCCAGCGCGCAGGTGTCCAAGGTAAAGAGCATAGTGAACTTTGAGGAAAAAAGGAAGAAGATACTACCAGATATAGACCCGGACCTGCTGCGCAAATACATAGCTTACGCTAGAAGGGAAGTTTTCCCGACACTCTCCGAAGAAGCGTTGAAAAAGATACAGGGCTTCTATACGGACTTGCGCAAGCTGGGCGAGACTCAAAAAGCTGTCCCGATAACCGCGAGACAGCTAGAGGCCATCGTGAGGCTTGCAGAGGCATCGGCAAAGGGCCGGTTCTCCCAGCTAGTTGAAGAGGAGGATGCGGAACGCGCAATCGGGTTGTTCAAGTACTACATGAAGGAAATAGGTCTGGACCGCGAAACAGGACAGCTGGACATAGACATCATCGCTACGGGATCGTCGCGCTCAAAGAGTGACAAGCTGATGAAGCTGTTCTTCATCATCAAGAAGCTGAACAAGGACTATGACGAAGTGCAGCACGAAATGGTCGTCGAAGAGGCCAAGTCCCAAGGCATCAAGGTCGAGGAGATAGAATCGCTAATAAGCACGCTCAAGCGCAACGGCGACATCTACTCGCCGCGCTATGGGGTTTATAAGCCGGCAGAGGAAAAATAGTTCGTGCTGCAGGCTCGTTTGGTTCTGTTTCTGTCGATAATATTCCTGTCAGCCCATGCTCTCGGACTGTTGACCGCCCAAAAATACTCCAACTACATTGACCAAGGAGTGCTGGCGCCCATAGTTGAAAACCCTGCAGACGCGTCCAACTCGGCAGTGATACTGGCATACGTCTTGGTCGTCACGCTGGCCGTAGTACTGATAATAAGGTTTGCCAAAAGGCTGCTGCTAGCAGTAGAGGCGCTTGCCATCTTTTTTGCCAGCGACATAGTTTTCGAGTTCATGGTCCCTTTAGACATTGCAGGAACCATTCCATTAGGGCTGGTGCTGGCCCTACTCCTCACGGCGTGGAAGATGCTCCGACCCACTATACTTTCGCAGGACGTCGCCCTCGTCATTTCGGTTGCAGGCGCTGGCGCAGTGCTGGGAGTATCGCTCGAGCCGCTGCCAGTCCTTATTCTAATGCTCGCGCTGAGCATCTATGACTTCCTCAGCGTCTTCGTGACCAAGCACATGGTTTACATGGCCCGTGCCATAACCGAGCATCCAATGGCATTTACCGCAGCGATACCTGCAAAGTTCTCCAAGCCCGTACTGAAAACAAACCTGCGCACTGGCAAGAAGGTGCGCTCCCGGTTTCACGTGTTCCAGCTGGGGGGCGGCGACATCGTCATCCCGCTAGTCTTTGCTTCATCACTGCTAAGATACTTTGGCGCCAGCTACGCGCTGGCCGCGTCTGCGGGCGCGTTCGTGTCGATCCTGCTGCTGTTCTTCCTCGTATCGAAGCGCCCGGGCCGCGCCCTGCCGGCGCTGCCCATCGTGTCGGCAGGCGCGGTCTGGGGCTTCGGAATCGCTAGGCTGATTGGCTTTTAATGTAGCATGACGTAATGTAATTGTGAAGACCTTGACTCCTTATCAGCGGAAAGTGGTTGGAATAGTTACCGGCAATGTCAAGCGTGGTAGTATTGATACCAATGCCGCTCTTGCTAGATTCAGAAGTCTTGACGTGCCAGTAACGCCGCAAGTTGCTAGGAGGTTACAGAACGCATTCTGGTCAAGTCCAAGAGGTGCTCACTTTATTCAGGCTCACATCTGGAGTTTGATGAGGATAAGAACGCGAAGTTGGAGCATACTTGATGCGGCCAGAAAAACCGGGTCAAAAAGAAAACTTGCAAGCTTGGCAAGAGAGGCTAAAGATGTAGAAACCCTACTTATTCGCTTAGAGAAGCTCGAGCGGGATTTAAAGCAAGAAACCATTGAAGAAAAAATAGAACGTGGCCCGGGCTATACTTATGTTGAGATCGCTCCAGATAGGTCGGCTAAAATCAGTAGAATCCAGAGCCGGGGGGTATCGACTATAAGTCACCTTTCGGCTCCCCAGCGCTACCGGGGGCCGCTTAAGAGACTATCAAAAAAAAGCGAGAGATTTTTCAAAGCAACCACTTATGGAATTCCACCTGGCCAGGTTAGGAAAGGTCTCAAGACGCTGAGCCAGACATTTAGGGAGTTGGCTGGCGGAAAAATAGCTGCAAGCGAAGCAGTCAGGGGGTTGCAGGATAAAGGGTTTGAGATGACGCCTTGGTTGGAAGATGCCATTAGAAAGTGCGATGCTGCACGTTTGTCCAAAGCAACTGGCAAGCCCACCCAACCACAGAAAACAACATGGTAGGCATTTAAACCAAGAAACCCAAACCCAATCGTGGATTTCAATTACGATCAACTATTGGAAGCGGCGAGAGCCAAGATTCCAGAGCGGACCACGAGCGGCGAGCGTTTCGAGCTGCCAAAGTTTGACGCGTTCACTCAGGGTGGCCAGACTATCATAAAGAACTTTGGCGACGTGGCAGCGAGGCTGCGGCGCGAGCCGCAGCACCTGCTCAAGTACATCTCGAAAGAGCTGGCTTGCATTGCCGACCTGGATGGAAAAAGGGCGCTGCTGAAGGGCAAGTTCAAGCATGACCAGCTTGATTCTCGGCTCAAGAACTACGTTTCGGAATACGTGCTTTGCGGCCAGTGCGGCAAGCCCGACACGAACTTTATAATGGTGGAAGACTCTAGGTACAAGCGCTGCGAGGTATGCGGGGCGCGCTCTCCTGTCAAGAGCATTTGAGTGGTTCCGTGCGCATCTGGGTGAAAGAGTCGGGCGGCGTGGTCGCTGCCTGCGATGAGGAATTGCTGGCTAAAAACCACGAGTGGCTTAACAAGTCATTCTTCAGGGGCCGGCTGGTGGAGCCTGCCGAGCTGGCAGGAATGCTTAAAACTGCAACCAACGTCAACCTGCTTGGGGAAAACGCAACCAATGCCGGGGTAATGGCAGGCATCGTCACAAGGATTGGAAACCTGCATGGAATACCTTTCACGTTGGCGGTATCCGTATGAGTTGATCTGATGAGGAAATTCGAAGCGCACAAGAAGAAGACGTACGCCTCAGCCGGCGGCGAGGAGCTGCACATCCGCACGCCGCGCGAGGGAGAGATAATGGGGCACGTGGAACAGTTACACGGAGCAAAGCACATGCTCGTAAAGTGCGCGGACGGAAAGATGCGCATGTGCCGAGTGCCGGGCAAGCTGTCGAAGATCTGGGTGCGCGAGGACGACTACGTGCTGGTGCTACCATGGTCTGTCGAGAGCGACAAGAAGGGCGACATCGCGTGGCGCTACCGCCAAGTCGAAGTGGACTGGCTTCGCAGGAACGGCTACCTCGCCGGGTTCTGATGCTGATGAAGCTCTTAAAGTTCAAACCAAGGCGCGAGCACGGCGGACTTAGAGTAACTATACCAAAAAAGAAACTAGGCTTGGCTAAGATAGATTCACTCCAGCTGCTTAAGCTTGACAATCGGTTGAGAGAACCTTACCACACAAACAAGTTCGGGCGAGTGGCTTGCCTTGTAATCGAAGGCTGGATGGAAGCCGAGTGTGACGGCAGCAAGTACCTGCTGAAAAAGAACCAGGGCATCCTGTTCGAGCCTGGCGAGCGCCACAAGATAACGCGCGGCGAAGGAATAATGTTGTCTGTTTCTTCCGAAGACTACAAGGCTGCGTTAGGGACTGTTTATCGATAAGCTGGCTGGATCAGTGACTGCTTCTCTTAAATAAGCTCTTCGCCGGTTTCCTTGTTGATGATGTGGATGACGCGGACGGGGCAGACTTGCGCCGCGTCCATGTTTTTCGCCAACTCGTCGTCGTCAAACTCCTCTTTCGTGAAATCGACCTTGCCGTCATCGGCGTTGTGCCATTGGTCCGGGGCTACGGCGATGCAGGCGAAAGCGCTGATGCAATTCGCCCGGTCGAACTCGATCCTGTACTTGCCCATGAATATTTACCGCCCGGGCTACCTTTTATTTGTATTGTTGGCGACAGAAACATGTCGGAACTGCATTCTGTCAACCGCAAAGCGGGTTGTCAGCCGAGTGGCGGCTGGACGTAGTTGATCGTCTTGGTTATCGTGAACCGCTCGCTCATGTAGCTTCTGGAGGCTAGCACCCAGCGGAACACATACTCGCCGCCGGGCGTGTCGTAGTATGGTGAGTAGTTTATCGTGAAGGAGGTCGACTCGCCTGGCTCGAGCTGTAGGATGTCATCGTTCACGTTCTTGCCTCCCAGTACGCTGGACGAGTACTGGTAATAAGCATCTGGCGTGTCTTTTTCTGCAATATAGACTGAGTCGGTCGTGTTGCCGTTGTTGACCAGGAATATGGTAGTCGAGTCGTCCGTCTCTTCTGCAGTGAACGCCCAGTGATCGCCACCGGTTGTTGGTCTCGAGGCGTGCTCGCGCTGCACGCGCGTGACTATCGTGGTTGCCACTGTCACGGCGTGCCTGTCGCGGTAGTAGTTCGCGTTTACTACTATTTCGTCCCGCTCGCCGTCCTGCGCGTCTGATGGCACGTTCTCGGTGATCACGAAGTCGGCCTCGCCATAGGGGTCGAGCGTGAGCGCGTTCGTGTAGGGCGCTCCATGCACCCAGCCCTTGCTCGACCGGACGGTGAGGTTGACCTGCCTGCGCTGGTTGTCATAGTTGGAAAGCTTTAGCGCGTAGGTGACGCGCGTGCCCGGCGGAACGGTCGCCCCTTCAGGGGCGTGGAAGTCCATGTCTAGTATGTAAACGCCGAGCGCGTCCGCCACCCTCCGCAGGGTGCGCGGGTTGGTGTGGTTCCTCATCGCGTCAACGATCTCCTCGTTGGTAAGGTTGAACGAGCGGAAGAAGTCAACGAACCGCCTGATCTTTGAGTCCGATAGCGCGCCGTCATGGTCACCGTAGGTCTCGTCTCGGATGTATTTCTCTGCAAACAGGAACGCATAATTGTGGAAGCGTTCCAGCCAAGCGTTGCCGTAATCGTTCCGGGCGCGCGCATACTCTTCAAGGCCGCGCGGGTTCCTTATCACCTTGTCGTCATGCGTCTTGTTTTGCTGCAGGTCCCAGAGGAACTTGCTGCAGCCCCTGCGCGTGGCGTTTACCCCCTCGCCCCAGTATTTTATGAACTGCTTCTTTGAGTGGTCGAGAACGTCCTTTATGTCCTTCAGCCTGTTTCGTATGTCACCGGCGCCGGTGACGTCGCTGCCCGGGTGCGCCTGCTCTGCCTGAAGCTTCTTCATTGTTTCCAGCCAGGCTTCTGCCTCGTAGCAGTCTTCTATGCGGCCTGCTGATTGCTTGATGAACTCTCCATCAGGCAGAGGCGCTCCAGTCGGGTCGTACTTGCCCGAGTTGGGGCGGCGCAGCTGCCTCTCGTGGACGAGCTCGTGGTAGAATATGATCTTCAGCTTCTCAACGTTACAGTCGAACGACTGGTTGTGTAAGTCTATCGTGACCGGATCCCATTGGTTCCTTGGGAAGTGAGTTTGCCCCCCAGAATTGCGGTCGTGCTCCGTCACTCCCTCACCCATGCGCACGCGTATCCCGCCTGTCACGTTTACTTCGGTCAGCCGGCTGCCGCTGATCCTTCCGCTTTCATAATTGTCTGGATTTAGCGTCGAGACAGTCTCAAGCGAGGCGTTGCATGTCTCCTGCATTAGTCGGGTGGCTTTCTTGAGCAGCTCGACCTGATCGCACTTTGTGCTGGCAAGGCTGGCCCGTTGGAATGAGACCGTCCCGCATGACGGCTTTGCGACAGAAAGCAGCTGCAGCCTCACACCGCCACCATTGCCAGTGCCTTTTGCCGACGCTTCCTCGGCTTCCAGTGGTGGGAAGGTGCCGTCATCTCCTATCAGTGCGATGTCGTCATAGTTGCGGCTACCCGGCGTTGGCTCGAGCGAGTCGATGCCGTTGATGCCGAACCAGTCTTGCCTTATGTCCCTGTCGGTGGAATAGCGGTCGCGCCCAATAGAGTGGCCTTCTGCCACGAAGAAACCATTGTAAACAGTAGACTCGTCTCCTTCCGCTGGGGCGAAGCCTTCGGTGAAGTCCCATGATACGCTGTCAACAACACTCCCGCCCGCGGCCTTTAGCGTCAGCGTGTCTTTTTCTTTACCAATACTCTCATTGCTCTCTCCAAAAACTAACACCACCGCGTATTCCTTTGGTTTGATGGAGGGGACGTCGGACAGGTTGACGTTCAGGTTGCTGCCAACCAACGAAAAACCAGCCAGTTTGGCCGGCTCACTGCCGGAGTTGTAAAGTTCAACCCACTGCGCCCCTTCCTCTGGCAGAAGCATTATTTCGTTGATCAGCAGCTTCGCAATAGTGGCGTTGCCCGTCAGGACTCCATCAGAAGGACCCGGGCAGCCGCTGAGCAGCAAAGTTATTCCTACGAGCAGCACAGCCTGCAGCTTCATGCGGTGAAAACTCTAAACTGGTTTAAAAAGGCTATCCAAGCGGGCGAGAGTGGCTAACCGTCTTTGCTATCATAAAGGTCTTGCTCGCGTTCCGGCTTGAGGCGAGCACCCATTCAAACAAGTACTCACCGGAGGGAGTGTCTTCATGTGGGCTGTAACTTATTGTGAAAGAGGCGGACGCGCCCGGCTCCAAAGTAACAACAACACTCCCTTCTTCTTTTCCCTCCAGCAATGGTGAAGAGTATGAGTACGCTTCTGGCACGCGCTTGCTCACCAAGTAGAGCGAGTCCGTCAGGTCGCCGTTGTTTCTCATGAATATGCCGGTGTTGTCGCCGGTTTCTTGCGTCGCGAATTCCCAGTCCACTCCATAATACACCGAGGTGTTCCCGCTGGCGTTGCCGCCTCCCGCGTGCCGGCGAAGCAGCTCGTCGATCTCCTCGTCTGTCAGGTTCATCTTCTTGAAGATCTCCCTGAATGTCTCGCGGTCGAACCCGTCGAGCTCGCCAGTCGCCGGATCAATGTAATCGGGTATCATTTTCTCGGCGAACAGCCCCGATAGCGAGTTGAACAAGTCCAGCCAGTAGTCGCCGAACTCCTTGCGGGCGCGGTCGTACTCTGCCTGCTCTCCGGGGTCGGTCACGTCGCTGCCGTCTGGGTGCTTGTTGTTCTTGAGCTCGTCTAGGAAGTTGAGGCAGCCGTTGCGCGCGCCTCCTTCCCCTTCCATCAGGTATTGCAGCGCGCGGGACTTCGATTGCTCTAGCAGGTCGTCTATGGTTGCCGCGTCTGCGCCCTCCAGCGCGCGTTCCCTCTGCAGCTTTTGCGCCTCGAGCAGGTAGGCTTGCGCTTCCAGGCAGTCGGTTATCCTGTTTTCGGAAGGCTTGATCACGGCGCCGTCCGTTGTGGGGCCCCCGTCCGGGCCGTGCACTCCCAAGTTGGGGTTCTTGCCTTGGTCGTAGTGTATCAGCTCGTGGTAGAGGGTTATCTTCAGGAATTCGGCGTTGCAGTCAAAAGTGTTGCTGTAAAGGGTTATCGAAGTGATGCCGTCTATATCTTCCGGGTGGCCTGTCTTGCCAGAGGCATCCGCTCCCGGGTTTGGCCCGACCCAAAGGCTCAAGTCGCCGATGCCGGTGCTTACCTCCTCATACTCGTTGCCGCCTTCGGTGGTTTCTTTCCTGCCGCTCTTGCCAATCTTGTCCGGGTCGAGCTTCCCGACAGAAGGGGTGGAATCGCTGCAGGTCTGCTGCATCATCCTCACGGCCGTCTTGAGCAACTCTACCTGGTCGCAGTCCCCGCCCTGAAACTCTACCTTAGGGGCAGGCGTGCCGCACCGCGGCGCCGCCACGGCAAGCATCGGGAGCCTTACTTGGAGCCGCTGGCTTGCTGCCGCGCGCACGCCAGCATTGGTCGTGCCGTGCCTCATGTTGTCAGATATCTTGTGGTAGTTGCGCTCGCCCGGAGTTGCGCGGACCGCGTCCAGCCCGTTCCTGCCAAACCAGTCCCAACTTGTTCCAGTGTCGCGCGAGTTCCTGTCGCGCGCGAGCGAGCGCCCAGCCAGCACGAACAATGGATTAGTTACAGTAACTTCCAGCGGCGGCTGCACCCCGCGCGTGAAGTCCCACAAGACCGAGTCAACCTCAACTCCCGCCGGGTCGAGCAGGCGCAGCAAGTCGCTCTCGCCCTCCAGCCTTCCCGGCAGCGTGCCAAGCGTTCCTTCCTCAGACGCGGCAGCTGGGGAAACAACAAACACGGCATAAGACTTAGGCTCTACAACCGCGCTGGTGAGCATTCCGTTGAGCCCCTTTGCCTCGATGACATACCCGGACAAGTTCACCGCCTTGCTGCCCGGGTTGTACAGCTCGACCCACTGGGTACTCCCCTCTTCCGGGAACAGCATTATCTCATTGATCAGCAGCTTAGCCGTTGTGACGTTGCTTCCTGTCCGGCCGCCTCCGGGAGCAACGCAGGCGCTAAGCAGCAAAACAAACCCTAGTACGGCTAGTTGCAAACGCACGCCGTAAAGACCACGGGCGGATTTAAAAAGCTAATCATGATAACTGTAACATGACAAAACTGCAAGACTACGCGCTGTTCTTTTCAAAGCCAGTAGTGTTCGGGCTGGCATCGTTCGCCTTGTTCTGGTTATTTATCAACCCATATAACGAAATCTTCAAGTCGGGCGAGATAGCAATCAACACATACTCCCTCAACATATTCGTTGGCTGGATTTTTTTCAGCGCGTTCCTGCTGCTGCGGGCAGACGAGGAATGGAAGAAGACCGACGAAGCCGTGCGAACAGGGGACTTCAAGAAGTTCAAGGCCGAAGCACCGAAAAAGATAGCCGCGAGCGTGAAGATAACCTACCTGTCAATATCTGCCCTAGCCGTAATCTCCTATTACCTGTTCCACTTCGAGTCCGAATTGTTGGCGTTCATAACCGTGTTCGGGATGTCTTTCCTGATAATGCTAACCAAGATGGTGCTCTGGGACCTTGACGACCCGGCCAGCGGGCTGATAGTAATTCATAACATACCAAAAGACTGGCTGAAGAAGATTAGTGACTAAAGGGCGCCAACGCGTTCTTCAGTTCGCGCGCCTTTTCTTCCATGTATGCCCCAAGCGGCCCTTGCAGCTCCTTGTTGGTTATTATCTCGACTCGCACGTCCCCACCCGCTAGCACGAACGCAAGCTTGAACGTCCATATAGTGCCGCCACTAGTGTATTCCAGTTTTCCGCTCTTTTGCAGCGCCCTTTCAACCGCTTCCTGTTTTGGGGCCTGCCAGTGGCAGCTCATCACGCTGCGCAGCGCCGCGAACACGGCATCGATCTTTTCCTGTGTCAATTCTTCGAGCTTCATGCCAATCATCCAGTTCGCCGGTGCAGTGCTATGCGTGGCGGGTTAGCAAGAAAACCTTTTCTTTGTTCCTCGCCATTCACAGCTCATCACTGGACCTCGTTTTGAAAGTTTGGAAACTTGAAAGCAGAAGTACACAACTTCGCAAGCACACATCTATTGCACTCCGGGTTGCGCGCGTGGCAGACGGCGCGGCCGTGCATTATCATTCCCAGCGAGACGCGGTCATACTCGCTGCGCGGAAACAATGGAAGCAAGTCCTGCTCCACCCTTTCGGGCGTCTTGCCCGCGCTTAATCCGAGCCTGCGCGCCACGCGGAAGACGTGGGTGTCCACTGCGATGCCTTCTTGCCTGCCGAAGCACGCGGCAAGCACTATGTTTGCAGTCTTGCGCCCCACGCCCGGAAGGGTGAGCAAAGCACCCATTGTGTCAGGCACCCTTCCCCGGTATTCTGTTACTATCTTGCGAAAAGCAGCTCGGATGTTACGCGCCTTGGCGCGGAAGAACCCGCAGGAATGGATGAGTGACTCGAGTTCTTTTTGGTTAATCTCGGCAAAGTCTCTCGCTGTCTTGCAGCGCTTGAAGAGCGCCGGAGTGCACTTGTTTACCTGCGCATCGGTGCACTGCGCCGACAAGATCACGGCAGCGAGCAGCTGCGCCTCGTTTTCATGATGCAGGAAGTGGTGCGGGATGTCGTACCTTGCCGCTAGTTTCTTCCAGACGGCTGCTGCACGCTGTTGCTTGTCCATATCATGCCAGGCTAGCTTTCGCCATCAGGCCATAAAAAAGGAGAAGTAGTTGATGTGCCGTGTCATTTACTGGCTTGCTGTTTCGCCGTCGGCCTTCAGGTTGAGCGCTGGTG
>JACOVT010000074.1 GCA_016177165.1 Microcaldota archaeon | reverse complement strand
GGTGGAAAGAGCCTAGCAGACGCCGATAAGATAAAGAAAGCGGCCAAGCTTGTTGCCGACCACATATCAAGACTGGGAAAAGCAGTAGTTGTAGCTTCAGCAATAGCTGATGACACGGATACTCTGCTAGAACTATCTAAAAACATTGGCATAACAGACCCATCTAAAATAGACGACATAGTCTCCATGGGTGAAAGAAAAAGCGCACGAATCATTGCCGCAGCAATATCCGAACTCGTAACCAGGACAAAACTGGTAGACGTAGAATCACAACTATGGCCGATTGTATCTGATAACAACTTCGGAAATGCAAACGTGTTAATCGAGGAAACAAAGACCCGCTCAAGAGCATTCGCTTCACTACTGCACAGTAATGACGTGATAGTAGTTCCTGGATTCATAGCCCAAACAACAAACGGCTGTGTAGCCACTCTTGGCCGTGGGGGTAGTGACACAACAGCATTCGTAATGGCAGACATTATAGGCGCGAATCAGATAATCTTAGTTAGCAATGTGCCAGGAATTATGACCGCAGACCCAAGGCTCGATAGCACGGCAACTAAGATAGACAAGATAGATGCTGTCGAACTATCTTACCTCTCGGACTGCGGTAAAAAGTTCATCCACAAGAAATCACTACTATACAAGCCGTCAAACATCAATGCTAAACTAATCAGCCACGATAGTGCCTCGCTCGAGGACGAAGGAACCATCATAACGGGCTCTCTTAGCGCCGAAATTAAGGAGAGAGTAAGATGAGAAAGCTAGGCGTAGCAGTCATTGGAGCCACCGGCACGGTTGGACAAAGAATAATACAGCTCTTAAATAACCACCCATACTTTGAAGTGACCGAACTATTTGCCTCCAGCCGGTCCGCAGGCAAACCTTACAACCAAACCGTAAACTGGTTGATTGGCGGAGAGCCATCGCAATCAGTAAATGACATGATTGTCAGAGGAGTTGACCAGACTCCAGATAGTAGCCTAGTCTTCTCAGCGCTACCATCAGAAATAGCCGCAGAAGTAGAGCTAAGAAACGCACTCCGTGGAAAAGTAGTCATAAGCAAGTCAAGCGCACTAAGATACGAGCCAGACGTCCCGCTGATAGTGCCTGAAGTAAATACCAACCACCTACGTCTTCTAAACAAACAAAAAGCAAACCGCAAGATGAAAGGCTGCATAATAACAGACCCAAACTGTACAACTACTGGGTTGGTTCTGACTTTAGCTCCGTTCATAGACATTGGCCTTAAGGAAGTATTTGTAAACACAATGCAAGCGCTTAGCGGAGCTGGTTTTCCCGGAGTGGCTTCGCTATCCATACAAGACAACATCATACCATACATACCTGGAGAAGAAGAAAAGATACGCATAGAAAGCAAGAAAATACTGGGTAGGTATGCTCGCAACTCCATAATAGAAGCGAGCTTCTCAGTGTTTGCTTTCTGTAGCCGAGTCCCAGTGCTAGACTGCCATACAGAATCCGTGCACCTAAGATTTGACTGCCAAATAGACGTCCACGAAGCCGAATCTATCCTAAGCAACTTCACTTCAGAACCGCAACGACTTAAGCTTCACTCAGCTCCGGAAAAGCCAGTTATAGTTATGAAACAATCCGACCGCCCACAACCAAGACTTGACAAGGATAATGGAAAGGGAATGTCAACTACCGTAGGCCGCCTACGCCAGGGAATAGATGATAACTCAATAGCATACACGCTTTGCAGCCACAATACAATAAGGGGTGCTGCAGGTTCCAGCATCTTAGATGCTGAGTTTCTACTTAAAACTGGACTGCTGAGCAAACTAGCTGAACAGTAAGGGTACCAATGGCGAGGGTAGGTATGCTCCGCCCGAGATTTGAACTCGGGTCACAGCCTTGAAAGGGCCGTATCCTTGGCCATTGTCTAGCGTTTTCCGAGGTTTTTCTCGACTTGCGAGCGCAGCGAGCATAACATCGGAAAAAGCTCCTAGACTAGCGGAGCTTACATTGTTGTGGTCGCGCGAGTTTTTAAACTCTGGCCGACGCAATCTAGCATGGCTGTTTTTGTCGAGGCGCGCGAGCGCAAACTGCGCCGCAAGATCTGCAAGGACTGTTCTGCACGCAATCCCTGGACCGTCGAGCAGTGCCGCAAGTGCGGCTCTCGAACGCTGCGTCCAAAGAAGATGGAGAGAAAGGCGAAGTAATGCCCCGGCTCGGCGAACTGGTATATTTGCTCGAGAAAGAGGGCTTTCAGATTCTGGTGTACCAGCACGCCTGCTTTGACGTCGCTGCAAAGCGCAAGACTCTTTCCCTCCTTATCAAGGTTTTGGGCAACATCGACGGGCTGCGCCCAGATGTTGCCGAGGAGCTGAAACGGTTGTCGGCCTGCGTCTCCGCGTTCCCGCTGGTAGTTGGCGAGTCCTCAAAGGCAGGCCGGCTATCGAATGCAGTCTACGAACGCTTTGGTGTTCCCTCGATGAACCTTAGCACATTGACGGACTGCCTTGATGGGTCTATCGTTCCTCGCAGCTCACAGGGCCGCGAGTTGGCAGAGCCCGACCCTGCCCGCATGAGAGAACTGCGTGAGGGTTTGGGAATGTCCCGTAAACAATTGGGAGAGCGCGTGGGGATCAGCCAGCAATCGGTATACTTGGCCGAGAAGGAAGGGATGCGCTTCGAGGCGCGCACGCTACACCGCATTGAGCGGGTGCTGCACGAGCCAGTGGCAAAGGAGACCTCCCCATTTGCTGAACCAAAAGTGGTTCCTCCAGCGCCCGCATCTGGGTTGGAGCGCAAGCTTGCTTCTTTTGATTTTGACGTTTTTCCTTTCTCTCGCACGGGCTTTGACGTGCTCGCAAAGGACGAAAAGAACCGCGTTGTAGTGAGGGAGAGCGTGCCCCGCGACCTCTCGAGGATCGAGGGCTTCTCGGAGTTCTTCAGCGCGCTCCTGGCGCTGGTGAGCGAGCGCCCTGAAAAGCGCGCTCCTGTAGTGCTGCGCGAGGAATTGGAAGGCATCAAGACCAAGCGCGAGTTCCTGCGCTTGCTGCGCGAAAAACAGGTTGCGGGCTAGAGTTGCTTAACAAGATAGGGGCCTTTTCTCGTGAAGCCAAGTCTTAGGTAAAAACTTTCAGATCTGCGAGTAGGTAAGACGCGTAATTCTGAGGCGCCCTCCATACTCGCAATCTGTTCAATTCTAGCCAGTACAACGTCTGGTAGGCCACTACCAGAAACAGCCTTCATTTTAGCTTGTGAGAGATGGCTGGTGATGCCCGGGTGCTTTGGGTCGAACTGCCAAGGACTGAACCCGGAGATCGAGACCGCACCATGAGTCATTTTTTGGGACAGTGAAAATGAACCTACAGTATGCTCTTCAAAGCCCGGACGCCGTACCACTACCTTGTATATTCTGTTACTTGTCTGTAATGGGTCTTTCGATCTCCAACCAGCTGCCTCCGGTTCAATCGCCTTTACGGTAACCATATTTTGGGTGAACTGACCTCTTCTTAGCACTGGGTAGAGTACAGCCTTACTTTTTCTACCAGCTACCCAACCAGCTGGTTCGCTTGCAACCTTAAACCAGGGTCTTTTAAGTTTGGCCGGCATTTCCTCACAGCCTGAGCAGCTCATTGGCGAACTCGCTCGCGGTGTAAAAGTCGCCTTTCTGAATGATGAGGCCGAGGTCTACGAGCCCCTTGGATGAGTCTTTCCCGTGCATGTAATGATAGAGCGTCATTTCCATGAGTCCTGTTTTCTCGGCGAGCTGTGACAGGGTGAGTGGTTCATTGGAGAGCGACCGGAAGATGGAGAGCTGGACTTGCGAGAAGAGGTCCTTGAACTTGTGCGGTGGCGTCGGCAGCTGGTGGAAGTTCTCGCCGTTGGAGATGTATAATGGGAGGCCGAGCAGGTGGCAGTGCGAGACGAGGTCGTAGTTCTTGTGGTGGTGGTCAGCTATGTGCACGACTGCGTCGCCGTATGACTGCAGGATATGCTTCAAGTCCTCTTCGTCAGTGTTCCTCACTTCCGTCGGCAGGCTGTAAGCTAGGGCGAATTCGTTACGCAGCCGCAGCACGCTTTCGATGTTTTCCTTGTCCGCAAGGAAGACTATCTTCTTGGTAGAGATGCGCTGGAGGGATTTGCGCAGCTCTTCCTTGCTGTCCTGCACGCTGACTATCTGGGTAAACCCCACGCTTCCATTGTGGGAGAAAGATTATTTAAGCCTCCCTCCATAGGGCAAGCATGCGCTATTCGCTCTTGGTGCTTGTTGCCGTCCTAGCGCTGGCTGGCTGCGCCGCCGCTCAAGAACCGGCGAATGTTACTTCAAACAACACTTCTGATAACAATACCGAGGATTCGCGAGAAGTCAGCTTGCCGTTTGATGCAGAGTTGTACGACCTAAAGGTTCTTCCCAACTACCCTTTGCGCGGTGACGTCTTGAACGTGATCGTCACGGTAGGGCCAAGCGCAAATAACAGTATTCTGCCGGGAAGTGCAACGTTGACCCTGTACGACGTGACACCAGAAGGAGCAAAGCAACTCGACTTTAAAAAAGTTGACTTTCAAGGAAGGATTGGGAACATTTCATTCGTGCTTCCTTGGTTCAGGAATGGAACCTTCAAGCTGCGTGCGCTCATGACTGGTGACTGGGATCCGGCAAATAACATGATGGAAAACTCTTTTGCTGTAGAAACAGTGGATTATGATGCCGGCGTTTACGCGAGCGAGGCGTCGCTTCCGGCGGTGGCGCGGCCGGGCGAGACTGTAACTCTCGGGTTCAAGTTCTACAACAACGGGGTGAAGGAATTGTCGACTGCGTTCAAGGCAAAGACCACCGTTTCCGGCGGCAACGCCCCGGACGCTGTCTGCCATGCGACCGGGCCGCACCTGCAGTTTTTGAGCGGCGAAACGTGTGATGCCGCGATTGGATGGACGCTCCCATCCCAGCTGGGCGTGTACACGATCACTCCGCACATTCAGGAGCTGCAGTACACCCAGCTGATAACAGGTCCTGACACCAACCAAAAGAACAACAATTTTACTCTTTCAATACGCGTCGAGTAATTCCCTATAGCTTGACGAAAAGAAATAGAAGGCCTCGGCACGAGCTTCGGCCTTATTGGTTACATAGTTCTTTTGGCGCTAGAAAAGCTTGTGGTTTTTCTGCGCAAGGAAAACACCGGTTTCCTGCGCTAGGTAAGCCGTGCTTACTTATGCGCAAAGGAAGTGTTGCTTCCCTTAGCGTCTTCTTGCTCTTCGTGCTGTTCTTCTTGCCCGGCGTGCGCTCCTTCTTGCTCTCCGCGCGCTGCGTGCGCTCCTTCTTTCAAGGTGGACTACCCCGCTCTTTCGGACGTTTGGTTTCCACACCATTTCCGGCATCCACTCGGGCTTGTTGGTCGGCGCCCTGACTTTTGAGCGCGAGCCCCTGAAGTGGTGCAGTTTCTTGGAGCCTCGTTCGCGGAGGAAGATGTCGGTGAACCCTCGGCTTGCTGCCTTCAAAGCAGCCTGTCTGGGCTGGCGGCCGGTGAAGACTGCGTCCTCGTTGCCTGCTTGGCTTGTTCTCAACGCAAAGTACCTTATTGCCATCGAATCCCCCCGCGACTAGCAGGAAGAGGAGGTTTATAAGCGTTTTCTAAACTTTGCCGCAGTATGCCGGAAAACCGTTCTGACGGGTGGAAAACATGGAAACACCCATTTTAACCCTCGCACCCAAAATACGGGTATGGGTTACCTGTTCTTTGACATCGAGGCCTACGTGCCTCCGGAGGACCCGAAGAAGGCGTTCAACCCGTACATGAGTCACTCGAAAGTCCTAGAAATCTCATACAATTACTACCCGGGCTTCTCATCCCCGCGCAGGCACGAGCTCAAGCCGCCGACTTTCCTTGTCGAGTGGAAGGATGGAGAGAAGAAAATCCTTTCGGAGTTTTACTCCATGATCAAGCGCCTTGTGAAGGAGGATGTCTACACCAGCTCTAGCGGGTCGCAGGAGTGCGGCCTCAAGTTCGTGGGTTTCAACATGCTCAAATTCGACCTTCCGTACCTTTTCGGCAGGCTGGACGCGTTGGGCATCGCCTCAAAGGCGGAACTGATGGACAACCTGTTCGCGCTGCCGCGCGCGCTCGACCTGTGCTATATCACTCCTCTCATCTCGAAGAAGACGCGAGAACAGCTGGAGCTGCGCCCCATCTCCCAAAAGGCGGCGAACGAGTTCTTCGGCATACCGGTAAAGGAGGGAAGGGGAGACGAGCTGTCGCGCTTTTACGACAACAAGCAGTATGACAAGATACTCAAGTACTGCCGCGAGGAGTTCACGTTCGAGCAGCTCTACGACGCGCTGCTCACTCATATACTGGAAAAACAGGACGCCGCCGGTTAAACGCCGCCTAAGTTTTCCGAAACACTTATATTGCTCGATCTTATCCTACTTTTGGGGGTGTTTAAATGAGTTATAAAGTGTTGGGAATGCTGGTGCTGTCAGTATTTTTGGCTTCGATTGTCCTGGCAGAGCACACGCCGCTACACGCGGGTTCCGATACTTCTGCGGATCGGCTTGGAAAACCAACCGACAAGGACAAGACAGACATTCGTGGCATAATGAAGCAGCATTTCGCCAGTGCTATCAACGGGCATGGCATAGCGATCACAGCAGACGGCACGAGCTATGCAATAACCAAGTTCCACCTGGTAAAAGTGCGGCATGTGCCGGCTGCTCAGGTTCGTGAAATCCTAAGATCGGCTCGTCAGAATGGCAAGACATGGGACGACGTCAAATCCGAGGTGCGGAGCAAGATCGCCAACGCCCAAGTCTCGGACCGCGGCCGTATAGATGTCAACGGCGAGACATACCTGCTGAGCGGCATTGCGAGAAGCGAGGATAGGACGTGGAGCGCAGACATAATGGAAAAGCCCGATGTTGCCGCGTGCCGCGTCAGCAACAAAACGCTGGAAGAATGCGAGTCTGCATCAGCAAAAGTTGGCTCGGTATCGCTGACATTCGACAAAGTAATAGGCGCGAACCGCGTGTATAAGGGCACGCTGATGTTTGAAGGAGTAACGTACAACAACGTAGCGCTGGTGCACGGTCGCGGGGGCGCGAGCTGATGAACAACGCAATAGTCGCGCTGGTAATAGTCGTCCTCCTTGCCGCCGGGGCGTTCCTGTTCCTGCAAGGGAAACAGGCCGCGCCCGCGTCAGGGAATGACACGAACGACGGCATGGGTGACACAGGCGGCTCGCTAGGGGTGCCCGGCACAACAGCAGACGCGGCTGACGTCTCCAACGAACTGAATGGCCTCTTGGATGGCGAACTCGCGAGCGTCTCCACAGACGCCGCCGACTCGGAGTTCGGCACGAGCGCGGAGTCAGACATAAGCGAGTCGCTCGGCGACTCCTTCCAGTAACCCGATTGCTTTTTATCCCCTCTTTTTCTCTTTCTTTTTTATGGAAACGCTAGAGTTCGCCATGCGCGTTTGCGAGTCGGCGCACCACACAGCCGACTACTACGAGACCAAGAAGTTTCAAATGCTGCTTGTAAGCAGCGCGGTAGTCGGCTTCTCATCCACCTTGTTCACGCTCTCAAAGAGCCCGATCCTGACGTACGGCGCGTTGGCCCTCGGTGGGTTTGCCATTCTGTCCATACTATCATACGTGTTCGCAGCCAAACCAAAGATCCCAAAGGGCAAGGCATACTCGCGCCGCTTCTGGCTGGCCAACTACGACGCGCGCAAGCCGCTCGACGACAACCTGCGCCAGTACAAGAAAATGTACTCCGGCCTTTCCACCAGCGAGATGCTCAACGACACGCTTGCATTCACGACAACTCTCTTTAACATGACACAATCAAAAGTCCGCGTGGTCTCGATGATGAGCCGTTTCTTGGCGCTGGGTTTCATCTCGCTGCTCGCCAGCTTCGCCGCTTTCGCGGCCGGAGTGGTATAACCCAGCCAACCCAGCCGCGCCGCTTTTATTAACACATGGCCTTTTCCAAACATGGCGCTTGCGCGCGTGCTCGGGCTCTGGGAAACCACGCTGATGGGAATAGGCGTCATCGTGGGTGCGGGCATCTACGTACTCGTCGGGTTGGCCGGCCAACAAGCCGGCGGCCTGTTATGGTTATCGTTCGTGATCGCCGGCATCATCGCGCTCTTCACCGCATTTTCGTACGCGGAGCTCTCCTCAATGTTTCCCAAGGCGAGCAGTTCTTTCTTTTACTCAAAGAAGGCGTTCAACAGCAACCTGCTTAGCTTCTTGCTGGGGTGGTCGGTGATCGCCGCCACCGTCATCGCGGCAGCAACAGTTTCTCTGGGCTTCGGCCATTACCTAAACTCGATGGGTTGGGTTGACGACCCGCTGATAGGCTCGCTCATCCTCCTAGTAATCCTGCTAGCCATCACGATCCACGGCATCCGCGACTCTGCGCGCGCGAACGCGATCGGAAGCATCGCAGAAGTCGCCGGCTTGATTCTGGTGATCTCTCTCGGCCTTGTGGTAACCGCACCAAAGTTTTCTTTTGACGCGCCCTTCGGGTTCGGCGGCATCATCTCAGCAAGCGTGTTTGCGTTCTTCGCCTATCTCGGGTTCGAGGTGCTGGCGACCAGCGCCGAAGAGGTGAAGAACGTGCGCCGCACGCTCCCAAAAGCGATCCTGCTTGCAACGGGGGTCTGCATCATACTCTACATACTGGTTGCAATCGCATTCACCTCGCTGCTGACCTACCCGGAAATAGTTGCCTCGGTTGCAGGCAAGGAGGGCGCCCTAGCCGTGGCGGCCAGCAAGGCCGGCGGTGAGGTGATGCTTCGCATCCTAGGCGTCATCGCCCTCTTCTCCACGGCCAACACCGTGCTTATGAACATGCTCGGCGGCAGCCGTATGTTGTATGGCATGGCGCGCCAGAAGGCAATGCCTGCCTGCTTCGGCTTCACCTGCCGGTTCCGCACGCCGCACCTGGCTTTGATGGCCGTGGCTACAATCGCGGGGTTGTTCGCTGTGATGCGCGACCTCTCGCTCGTGGCCGAAGCCACAGTCATGTCCGCATTCGTGATATTCATCATCGACAACCTCGCCCTCCTACAATTAAGGAGAAAATACCCCGGACTCAAGCGAGCCTTCAGGATCCCAGGCAGCGTGCGCGGAATGCCAGTGGTAACAGTAGTCGCGATCGCCGCATCCGCTGGCATACTCGCGTACGAGCTGGTCACCAAGCCCATCTTTGTGCCAATAATGCTCGCCGTGTTCGGCGCCGGCCTCCTCGCGTACTTCATCCTAGAGCGCCCGCTCCTCCACCACAAGATCCATGCGCCGCGACACAAGAAGAAGTTTAGGCTTCTTCTGCGCTGAAAAAGCTATTGCTTTTTCATGCACAAGAAGATACGCTTGCACCTAGCGAGGAGCTAGCGTCATTTATCAATTGAGATTACTTTTACCTGGCACAGTTCTCTCAAGCCGTACTTGCCGTGCTCGCGTCCGATTCCAGATTTCTTGTAGCCCCCAAAAGGGTTGCATGGCATAACGTAGGTTGTATTGTTTACCGCTACCATGCCAGTCTGAAGTTTTCCGGCGACTCTTAGTGCTTTTTCCTTGTCACGCGTGAATATGTACGCTCCCAAGCCGTATGAAGTGTCGTTTGCCAACCTTATCGCCTCGTCTTCTGAAGAGAAAGGAACTATCGGAAGAACTGGTCCGAAGACTTCTTCTCGCCAAACTTTCATGTCTGGCTTAACGTTGGTTAACAGTGTAGGCTCGTAATAGGGGCCGGCAAGGTTTTCCACGTGTTTGCCTCCTATTACAACTTTTGCTCCTTTGTCAACGGCGTCTTTTACCTGTGCTTCCAGTGTCTTGAGCTGCTTTTCAGATACCAGCGGGCCTATGTCGGTGTCCTTGTCTTCCGGGTTTCCGACTTTCTTGCTTCTTATCGTTTGCTTTAGGCCTTCAACAACTCGGTCAAAAATGCTCTTGTGAACAAGGAGTCTTTTTAGCCCATCACAAACCTGGCCGCAGTTAAAGAACCTATTGAAGTAGATGGATTCCATGACCGAGTCCAGGTCCGCGTCTTCAAACACGAGTCCCGGCGCCGAACCACCCAACTCCAAGACTACTTTGATGAACTTTTTAGCCGCGGTTTGATAGATTTGCTGGCCTACTTCCGCGCTTCCTGTGAAGCAGATGAGGTCAACGTCTTGATTAATAAGTAACTTTCCAACCTTTGGGCCGCCGTGGACTACATAAAACACTCCTTTAGGTAATACTTTGTTTACTATTTCTTCAATTCTTTTACCGAATAGTATGCATTCTTCAGAGTGCTTGTAAACAACCGTGTTTCCTACCACTAGGTTAGCAGCAACCCCCCACACGAAGTTGGAGAATGGGAAGTTCCAAGGGGAAATGACTGCGGTCGTTCCGGTTGGCTCGTAGTAAACAGTATGCTTGGACTTGTCGTCTTCAAATGTGACCTCTGGCGAAATGTATTTTTGGGCGTTATCCAAGTACCACTTAAAGTAATCCAGGCCCGAATCGATGTCCAAGCTCAAGCTTTCTTTTATCGGTTTGCCCATTTCCTTTGTCTCGAGCAGCGCCAGTTCTTCCCTTCTTTTAGACAATTCTGCATGCAGTTTGCGCAGGACCTTGATCCGCTCTTCGAGCCCGATAGAACGCCACTTCTCTTGGGCTGCTTTCGCCTTGGTAACTGCCGCCCTTACTTCGGCTTCCGTTGACTCTTTGACCTTGTTTTCCATGTAAAGCAATCCTTATTTCACAGGCCCGCCCACTGACTTGAGCATTTTTTTCATCATTCCTTTCATTTTTACTATCAAGACAAGGAAGTCGAGCGGCGCGGCAAACAGGTTGGTTAAGAGGAGGGCAAGCGTGACGCTCGCGGCGCCAGCAAACAAGCCGGCTGGGGGAATGAAGAGCGCCAGCAGCACTCCATAAGCGATGCTGGCTTCCTTTGACTTCGGACCCGTCACGGGTTCCGTGAGCATGAATAAGGAAAGGAACAAAATGGCTGGATTAAACCACGACACTGGCGGCGCGCTTAGAAGCGCGGGATTGGATAGGAACAAGAAAGCTAGATTAACAAGCCAGAATGCCACCACCATGGGAAGCCGGCGAAGCCTGAAAGCTAGGATGAGGCCCGCTACCGCAATTGCCCACACGTTTGTTGTTGCCCACCACGACTGCGCCGCAACACCGGCCACGGTGGCAACGGTTACTCCAAACGCTGCCGGGTTGAACAGGTGC
>JACOVT010000065.1 GCA_016177165.1 Microcaldota archaeon | reverse complement strand
CGTCTCTTGAGCATGACACAACTCTTCAGTCGTCACTTAAGCAGGCATGGAAAGCGATTGATGGGCAGAAAATAGCAATCGTAATACTCATTGATGAGGCTAGTATGTTACAGCGTAATCGTGCCGAGCTTCTTCTTTACCTAAAAGCAGTACTTGAACAGCTACAGATAGACAAAATACCAGTAATGATCTTGCCAGCCGGAACACACTATTTGCTAGGTCCTTCCGGTACTGGTTTTTCTCCAATTGTTCGTGCATTTCCGCCAGTTTATTTAGTAAACTTTACGGAAGCCGAAAGCAGGGCATTTGTAGAAAAAAAGGTCAGTTATGCCGGCATTGAGTGCGGCAACGAGTTGTTCCGCAAGATTTATGAAGTAACGGAAGGGCATCCTTTCGTAATCACGGCATATTTGTGGAGTATCTATAGCAAACTAACTGCGGGGGAAACCAAAATCTCAAGTACTCACCTCGATGCTGCCGACGTCGAGTTTGTGGATCATGTTCTAGCGCCATTCTTTGCTAGATTCTATGACAAGACGGGTAAGGCTAGCAGAGACCTACTTACTTGCATGGCGCAAGAATTTGGCAATGAGGCATCAATATCTGATTTGTCGTCATTCTTGAAAAAGGAAACTAATGAGCTTTCCCCATACCTAGCGAAACTGGTTCAGGATGGTTCACTTTTACGCATAGACCGCGGGAAATACCGGTTTTTTCACCACTTGATGGTAGACTACATAAAAAACAAAGCCAAAACCAGCAACCATTGAGGCAAACGAGTTAATTACTCATCTATTAACGTCGGACTATATCGACAGCGCGTTGGTTAGTACGGATGCGTTCAGGCGACTTGATATATTGGGTAGAGCAGTTCGGTGTCCTCTAATCCATCAGTTGCTATTACTAGTACGTTCATTTTATCTAACCTAGTTTTCCCTCTGGAGCGCGAGCATCACCTTGTCCGGCGGGAATGTGAGCTTGATGAGCGTGGTGTTGCCCCGGACTCCCTTGCCGGATAGAGTGGTCGTCACGAGGCCCAACATCTCCAAGTCGCGTATGTACTCGCGGCACCAGCGCGCCGAGCGCGGCGACTTCTCCATCTTGCGGCATTCCTTCTCGTACTGCTCGAACACCTCGCCAGAGAAAAGGACGAGCTCGCCCCGCTCCTCGCCAAGCCTGCGCACCTTCGACCCTTCCGACGTTAGAGACGCTATTGCGCGCAGCACTATCTTCTGGTGCTCCGGCAGCGTCTTGATCACGTCAAAGACTATGTCCTCTTCCACGCTTTTGCGCGCGGTCACCACGTGCTTGTCGAGTATTTTGGCCGCGCCCTGCGCGTCTGTCATCTCGGCTGCCTTTACTATCAGCTTGAGGGCATATCGCGCGTCGCCGGATTCCTGCGCAGACAGCGCGGCCGCAAGGTTGATCGCACTCTCGTCCACCGAGCCGGGCTTGAAACCAATGCGGATGCGTTCCTCCAGAATCGATTGCAGCTGCGAGGCGTTGTAAGGGGGGAACACCATCTCTTCCTCGCAGAGCGTCGACTTGGACCGCGGGTCTAACTCATCTTTGAACAGCGCGTTGTTCGTGATTCCTATTATTGAAACGTGGCCGCTCTTCAGCTCGTCATTGGCGCGAGTCAGCGCGTACATGAGATCGTCGAGGTTGTTCACCTTATCAATCTCGTCGAGGACGATCACCATGTTGCTGTTCTTGGATGAGGCATAGTTGAGTATCTTCTCAAACAGGGCTGCGAACGGGAAGCCTACAAGGTTCTCGCCCGGGCAACAGTACTCGGCGACTTTCAACATCACCTGGTATTTCGAATTGTTAATGGCACAGTTGATGTACACGCCATCCACCGGCACGTTGTGCTTCTGCTTCGTCTCAAGAAGCTTCTCGATAACGTGCTTGGTGCAGGATGTTTTTCCAACCCCGGTCTTGCCGTAGAGGAACAGGTTGTTTACTGTTTTTTGCTGCAGCGCCGGCGCGAGGCAGCGCATCATCCTTTCAATCTCGGCCTCTCGGTGCGGCAAATGGTCAGGGATGTACGACTGGCTTAGCGCGTTCCTGTCTAGAAACACCGTGTTTTTGGAGAGTTCCTGCTCGAAGACGTTTGCCATAAAAGCGACATCCCCTACCGGCATCTTTAAATTGGGGTGTTTCCTTACAGTTTTCACCAAATAAAAGGAGGTATGCTAATGCCAGGACTTCTGCAAAAGTTCAAGGGCGGTGGCGCTCGCGAGACTGACATTGAAGGCTACCTCGACACGCTTGGAATGGAGGAAGGCGACCTGCTGGAAGAGCACGCAGACATGTGGGTGCGCCCATTATCTCTGGACGACGTTGCTGACGTGGAAAGGGTGTCGGGTGAGCTGAGAAAAGGCAACATAGTTTTGCTGAACATCGAGCCACTGTACAAAAAGAACAACGTCAAGCTGAGGCAGGCCGTGTCAGAGCTCAAAGGATCCGTACAGGACCTCAACGGCGACATAGCACGCCTGAGCGAGACAAAAGTTCTCCTCACGCCAGCCGGCGTAAAGATCTCCAAGAAGTAAGACAGGTGAGTACTCTCGGTGCTGTGGAACTCTGTCAATTGTGCTCGTCCGTGCGGGCTAGGTGACGCGTCCGGAACAGAGGGTACTTACACATACTTCATCGTTTCTTCTAATCCCTTTTAAAGTGCGGCCTTCCTAACCCAATAGTGATTCTAGACAAGCCCGCCCTCAAGCTAAACATAGGCGTGCAGGACATACTCGACGTGCTGGAAGGCACGCTGCGCGAGAGGAACTGGGGGAACTTCGAGGTGGCCAGCCTCAAGCTCGTGTACACGCCATACTACGTGTTCAACTACGATGTTCTCATCCAGTCGGAATCGGCATCGCAGGGCTTTTCCGGGCTGATGGCAATAAACGCGACGACCGGCAAGCTGGAACCGTCGCTTGCGCAGATAATGGAGCAGCAGCCGGTCAACTACGAAAAAGAACCGTCACACGACATCAAGTTCGAGATAGACACGTTCGCCATCACCGACAAGGAGCTTGCCGACACCTGCAAGCTCAAGATGGCTGCAGAGTTGCAGGTACCCAAGGAGGCCATGGGCGTGTCGGCATTCAGGCCGGTCTACTGGCCCACATGGAGGATCTTCGTTTCCCTGCCGCGCAAGACGCAGCGCATCGACGTTGAAGCAGTGAGCGGTTTCCCATTGAACATACAAGAGGTCCCAGTGCGCGAGAAGACATGGCTGGAAGTCACATCAGAGACCCTTGGCAAGCTTAAGTCTCCTTCCGGCATAGCCGAGGTCGGGAAGGCCGCCGTCTCTAGGGGGGCTGGCGCGGCAGCGTCAAAAGGGCCCACGCCGGGATGGCGGCGTCGGGTGGCATTAGGGCGGCCCTGCTCGCCCAGGCCGGCCT
>JACOVT010000069.1 GCA_016177165.1 Microcaldota archaeon | reverse complement strand
GGCAAGGTCGGCGATGGTGGTCTCGTACACGCGGGTGAAGTACTTCTTTACCTCGTGCGGGTCGGCGAACTGCAACCCTTGGGGGTGGTAGCTGGCGACGACCTCGCGCGTCTTGGTGAGCAGGAAGTAGTGCTCTGGGGAAAGGTTGTACTCCGGCGGGCTGAGGTAGTAGAGGTACTGTATCTTCTCCGGGTGCTTGTAAATGTTGACTGCGGCGTCTTGGATGTAGTACTGGTCGACCAGTTCGATGCCCGTGGGCGCGCCGAAGAAGACGCGCGAGGCAACGAACGCGGGCTTTATCTCGGCCTCGAATATGGCGTGGTAGATCTCCCTCCCCGGCGGCAACTGCCCCAAACGCTGCAGCACTGCCTTGAACTTTTGTATGAGCGCGAGCTTCTCGAACCCTGCGAGCATGAAGCTGAGCGTCTGGACGTACTGCTTTGTGCAGTCCTGAAACTGCTGCGGCTGTGTCTTGAGGCCCTCGACTTCTGTGTCGAGCGTGGCGCGCAGCGTCAGGTATGCTTTTATGGGGTCGCTCTTGAGCATGTCGCCCGCGACCGCCGCAACCATGGCGTACCTTGCCGGGAGGAAACGGTCACACGCCTGTCCGCCGAGCTTGGTCGTCGTCCAGACGCCTTCCTTGTGGAACAGGTCGGCAAGCAGGCCGATCTGCTTGAGCATGGCGGTCTGTTCCTCGTTGTAGACGCGCTCGTAAACATCTGCAAGCACAACGAGGTTGGCATCTGTCTGGGAGAGGTAGTCGACCACCTCTTTCATGCATGCGGGGAAGTCGGCAACGCTCGCGCCGTATGGGGAGCCTCGACAGTCGACGACGAGATATCGCTTGCCGCCCTCTGCCTTGATTGTATACTCGTAAAGCGCCACGAATGAGGAAAGGAGGGTGTGTTTTTAAGAGTTTCCGGCGCTAACATTCACTGTGAAAGCGCGGCATTCTGGCATGGGCCAGAACGTTTCCTTCCTGCTAACAGCCACGCTGATCGCAGGGTTCTTCCTGCTGGTCTCCTCCTCCATTCCTCTTGACGCGGCCAAGAAGTTCGAGGCACGCGCCAGCACAGCGCTTCTGAACGCGGCCGGGGTAAGAACAGAATACACCCCACCCTCACTGCTTGTTCCCGACCCGGCGATAAGCATACGAGCCGGTTCCGGCATGTTCACCGCGCTAATAACCGACTTGTGCGTTGGCGCTTTCGAGCTCTCCCTCCTTTTCGGGGTGATCCTCGCCTCGCAGCTCCCGATCAGGCGGCGGTTGTACGGCTGCGCAGGCGCGTTCGCGGCAGTGATGCTGTTCAACCCGCTGCGCATCACGGTCGTGCTGGGACTCGCAGCCTCTTCAGGAGCGGAGAGCTCCACGCTGGCTCACGACTGGCTGTTTCGAGGCTTTCTCGTGCTGCTAATAGTATTATACTACGCCCTCTGGTTCAGGTGGGCTTCTGCCCCGCCAAGGGGAGGGGGCCTGCCGAGGGTGTGGAAAGGAACAAAAAAGGGCTTGTAGTGTTGACAGCCGGCCGGGTGCCGGCCCGCCGGCTTACACCGGCATCAACGGCCCTTTTTTTGTTCCCCGCTTCACCGCAAACAAAGGACTTTTCAATAGGGCCGAGCTGAGGAAAGGCTTATTAAAAGAGGTTGCGAACTCAGAATGTGAACAAAACGCTGTTGCCGCTAGCAATGCTGATTGCCATAACAATTGCAACAGCACAGGCTCCAAGCGGCGTGGAGAGGATCAACCTGAACGGCAATCCTGCCGCGCCGATTGCGTTCAAGCCGCAAGTGGCTCAGGCCAACCTCTTGGAAACGCTGCTAGGCGACCCGGCAGTGGCCGATTACAGGGTAGCCAAGATAATCAGGTTTGGTTCGCCCAACTTCCACTGCGCCCTGCGCAGCGCTGTCGGAAAACCCAACATCGAGGCATGGAAAACCTTCACCGTGAAACTGAACGTGCTGGACGCCGACACCGGCCAACCGGCCGAGATGATAGACGAGATACAGGACTACAGCGCGCCGCGCTGGTACTATATTACCTCCAAGAGGATAAAGGACTCGGCCACTGCCGCGACGATAAACCTTTATGTCAAAAAACTCTGGCCGCGCTCGCCGCCCGGCGAGTCAACGCAAGCGTACTGCAGCTTCCTGTTCAACGACCAAGACCTGCCAGAGATAATCACGACAGCGGACGGCACAATAGAAGACTACAAAGTGCGTGAAGTTGAGGAGGGAAACTGCCGGGAAAAAACGACCACGAAAAATGACGTTTGGAAAGGCAAGGATCTCAAACTCATCATATACAATAATGTAAGATCAATTACCGCCGGTTCGTGCGCGAGCAAAGATCAGACTTGGGACGGGATTGCGTTTGTCAAGTTCAACTTTCCCGAGCTGTCGGGTAACGCAGAGGTGGTGAAAGCAGAATTCCGAATGAAAGCAGAAGGCGGGAAAACCTACGCTGTCAAGGCTGGTTATGTCTTGGCGTTTGGCTGGAACGATGACGACATATTTGCCGGGAGCCCGGCAGCCCCACTCTTGGAGTTGCAGCAGTTCAGGAACCTGGCCGCGGCAGACAAAACTATTGAAGGGGACTGGCACAAGTGGGACGTCACCGAAGCTGTCAAGGCAGCGTTCTCGAGAATGAGGACGTGCGCTGCCCAAGGAACCGACCCCATATGTTCCGAGAAGAGCATAACGTTCTCTGTTGACAAGGCCGCTAGCGTTGCCGGATTGCTAAAGTACAACGCCCGCGAGAGCGGGTCTGGCAATGCGCCTACACTCAGGATCAAGATAAGGACGCCCGGCTGATTTCATGGGACTCAAGGAAGCGTATTACAAGATAGAGGACCGCTGGTTTGCCTTGCTAGACTGGCTCGAGGCCCACCACGTCAACCTTTATCCGGTGGTCGATCCTCTGGAGAAGCGGGGAGTCCCTAGCCTGCCTGTCTTTATCGCGCTGTTCATCATCTTCATCTATATACTATTCATGTTCATCCTGCCGGCGATTGCCGGGGTGTTGGGCGTCACCCCACCCCCGCCGCCGGATGGCGGAGCAGGCCTGCTCGTCAACATGGTTGACGAGAACCTGCTGCCGCTGGCCGGGTTTGACGTTAAGCTGTTCAAGCAGGGCGAGACTACTCCTACAGAAGCTGCCAAGAGCGGGACTGACGGCACTGCCCAATTCGTGACGTCAACAGGCATTGTCAGGATAGAGGCTTCCAAGGAGTCATGCTCGACTGCGGAGCGGAGCGTCGACGCTGCCACCCAGAAGAACGTCACGCTCAACGCTTCCTGCCCGGGCAGCGTTTCGTTCACCAGTTACAAGTTCTGCTTCAAGACCCTCCCGCCCGGAAAGGATCCCGGCGTGGTTTCATACAAGGCGTACCGCGGGAGCGTCCCGTTTGACAGGAAGGCTTGCTCCGACTCCTCTGGCAACTGCACCTTTGCCCCGCAATCCGGTTACTCGTACAAGTTTGAGGGGTCGAACGGGTTCGAGTCCACCGTGGCGCTGGATGCCGGCACGCTGGTCTCGCGCTCGCAGCAGGGAACTACAGGCTGCATCGAGCTAAAGGAGAAACCGAAACCAGATATTGATGCTGGCAAGGTAGTTGTCGTGGTGAGTCAGGTTGACGGCACGCTTGTCCCGGGCGTTAAAGTGGAGCTGGTCAACCCGCAGGATATCAACTCGCTCGTCCTGCCTGACGCGAGCAAGCCTACTGGCCAGACAGGGAGCTACCTCGGCAAGGCGGTGTTTGACGGCCTGCCGGTTGGCACGCTTTTCTCGATCGTAGTGCGCGCGGGCTCTAACACGAGTTTCTTCCATGACAACCGCACCTTCAACGTCACGCGATTGGGCTTGACGGTCAACGTCACGATTGACCTTTCTACTCCCACTTACTTGTCCGTCAGGGAGGTGTCTGGGGGGGTTCAACACCCGCTTTCTGGCGTGGTCGTCACCCTGTTTGACAAGCTCAACCAGAAGGTCGGGGCAAAGGTGACCAACTCGAACGGCGACGCGGTGATCGGGCTGACTAGGAACGAGCGCTACCGGGCGGCGTTCTTCCTCAAGGGTTACGTTTACAAGGAAGAAACCGTCCTCGGGGGCGAGAACAGGACGGTGATCCTCGAGTCGGTCGCGCCCGAGGAGCTGGCCAGCCTCGACGCTTACGTATTGTTTAAGGGGTCAAACCAGCCCGTCACTGACGCGACGCTCAACCTGAAACGGAAAGACAACGCCACCGGCCAGTGGGTGCTTACCGGCTACCCGCCGCAGCTTGCTGACGAGGACGGGCACGCGCTTTTCGAGGGGCTGACTCCCGCGACCGTTTGCGTGCAGCCTTCCCGACCGGCAGGCAAGGCGCTCGAATGCGTGCAGAAAGTCGTGTCAGCCGGCGACAACGAGCTGATAATCAGCATCGATCCCAACAAGTTCTCGCTCAAGGTGTGGGTCTACCAGAAGAGCGAGGACGGAACGCTCAACGGCGTGGAAAAAGCCAAGGTGACCGTGTCTGATTGGGAGACAGGCGCAAAGCTCGAGGAGGGATCAACTTTCCCTGATGGGCATTACACCTTCTCGATAGGCGAGGACAAGACGGTGAGGGTTGACGTGGACTACAAGGACAGCTTCGGCGAGTACCCGATGACCGCCGGACCTTATTCGATGAGCCTCGGGCACCAGACGGTCAACTTCACGCTCGTCGCGTTGAGCAACGAGGTCACTTTCGGCGGCATAACAGGTTTCTCGTTTGCCGACCTGTTCCGCGGCCTAGCCGGGGCAGGATCCTCCGAGTTGGGGTCGCCGCAAGACCCGCTCATGATCAACATGCCTTACCGCGCAGTGTTTTACGTCGGGCTGAAGGACATACGTAACGAAATGTGGGACAAGGTGACTTTCTCTCTGGCTGAGGCGGGCTCGCTGGTCGACTTTTACCCGCCCGAATCGTCGGATTTCGAGTTCAGCGCGCTGCCTGGCAGCAGCCTCACCGCGACGCTGGAAGGCAAGTACGACTCTTTACGGAACAAGGTGGTCCGCATTGAAATTCCATTCGCCGTGAAGCCGATATTCTCTGGGGCAAAGGACACCACCATAAAGTTCAGCTCAAAGTGGGAGAAAGGTTCAGGCAGCCTGCGCGACCCAGAGAGTGGGGACAAGACCCAGACGCTCTCGCTCATCAGCCTCAACTGCGAAAAGACTTCTGACGGCAAGTGGGGGTATTGCACCGAAGTGGTCACAAAGGATGGCACCCACCAGAAGCCAAGCCGCGCCCATGTCAACCTGAACGAGCAGGCCACACTCAACCTGATACTCACCTACTTGGGAAGCGAGGCAGACGGGTTTGGCGGCAAGGTGCTAATTACTGACAGGGACTTGGATGCCCAGTTCCTCAAGAACGACCCTGCCACGAGCGCGTACAAGGCGATACCGGACAACTCGTCGCCTTTTGGCTCCATAGACCCGCTGCCTCAAGGCACGCGCTTCACGATAACAGACCATGCCATAATAATCAACCTCGGGGGCGACCTGCCCTCGGGCAATCCTGCCGCACTCAGGCATGGGGAGAGCCTCTCGCTAAGCGTTGCGGCAAAGGCGATTAGCCCGACAGACGCAGCCCAAGTGGCGGTCGAGCTGCAGCCGCCGGCTGCAACAACCAAGACGCTGCTGACGTTCTTCAACTTCTGGGTGGTGGGCGACGGCGAGGCGGAGATACGCTACACTCCGGCAAAGCTGTTTGACCTCACTCCGGAACTCGTGGTAAAGCTGTTTGAAAAGGCGAACAACAAGCAGATAAAGACGATCGCCTCCGGCACGGTGAACGGCGATGGTATATCGTGCAGGCCGCCCATATCATTCACCTCGATAATCGACGCTGGCGCTGAAGGCGCCCACGTGACTTACGAGGGAACCGACGCCCAGACCGACGTTCTCGCTTACAAGATAGGGTTTGACGAGAGCTGCCGCCTCCAGTCTGGCGGCAAGGTGAAGGTGAGCGCCCAGCCCGAACACTTCAGGCCTGCAGAAACAGAAGATATTCCAGTGTCGGCGTGCATCACCACTCCCGCCGTCAGTGAGCTGCCACGACTGTTCATCAAGGCACGGCAGAAGTGCAGGCTCGACTTCAAGTTCAACTCCGAAACAGGAGGGTACACCGCGTTCGAGTGCGGCTCTGGCGAGACAGCCGGCACAGGAGGCACCCAATCAACAGCCCAGCCGGTGGTTTTCAACGTGCTCAAGGACGAGGCGTGCACCAACGTGCAGAACGCCCTTTCCATCAAGGATGTTAGGTTCGAGTGCGAAAACGACGTGCTCTGCCCCACACTGCTGCAAAGCACAAAAGAGGTGACGCAGGCGTCAGGCAACAACCCGGCGTCTGTCAAGTTCAACTACCCGCGCACTGTGGAGTCGACCAAGAACGGCGCGGTGACTGTCACGTTCGAGGTTTCGGCAACTACGAGGCAGGGCTCCCCGCCGCTCAAGAAACAATACTCGGTGAGGGTGCCTTTCCAGATAGGCATACCAATAGAGGAGGTCATAGGCGGGACCACATTCAAGGCTTTTGACATTCCCAAGAAGTTCCGCGACCCGGACGGCGGGGAAGACTGGTGCAGCGAGGCCGGCAGCGCGACGCGGTTCTGCACCATCGAGCAGGCAATCTGGTATTCATACTACCTGACCAACGGGTTCAACTCGGGCGAGACAGAAGCTCTGGCAAGGGTGGAAAAAATGGTCAGGCTTGTGACGATGTCGGGCCTGACAAGCTCGGACGTGCGCGACATTGCAGCAAAGCTGTTCGGGCCCGAAGGCAAGGTCATTTACAACGTGCCACCGGCATTGACGGTCGCCGCCACGGCAATGACCAAGGAGGAATTCCTCGGCAAAGTTGAGCGTGGCGAGGTGGCCCCCGGCCGTTGGCTGGTGATCGACAGCAGCAACGCCCCTGAAATAGGGCGTAACAACATGGTCATCGAATCGGGCAGCAACGGCGACCGCACGCTCACCTACTCGATAGTCAGCTTCACTCCCGTTTATTCGCCGGGGCTGATCGACTTGATCACCACCTCGCGCGGCGTCCAGCTGTTCATGCCTGCGATAAGCAGCGACCTGCGCTCGCTGTCGGATGACGCGCCAGCAATCTCGGCTGCGGTGATGGGCAGGATAGAAACCCAAGCCATTGGTAAGGCCGAGGCGCTCACCGACGACGCCAAGTCGAAGTTACGCTCTGTTCTGGAAAACATGTATGGCGACCAAGTCGGCTGGGACATCGGAGACGCCAAGTACGCCCAAACGGGCGAGGGCGACGCGTTAAGGCTAAACAAGATCGTGCTGGAGATATGCGACAACCCGCAGTCAAACCGCGAGGCTTGCGACAACTTCGACCACTACACAGGCGGATTTGAGGGCCGCAACGCGGTCATTTTCCTTGACGAGAACTGGCGAGTCCACTTCAACGCGCCCACGCAGGCTGATCTTGGCCGCATAACGGGCGACTTTGCGGTTACGATTGGGGGCGGCGGGCAGCCATTCGAGTTCGTGGAAGTCCCGAACCAGCCCGGTTACCTGAGGGAAAAACCGACAGCAGAGGCCTACTTCCTCGCGGTAAAGAAGGAAGGAGCTGCATGGAACGACATCACCCAGAACCAGCAGTTCATGGGCGGCCTGTCGGGCGGAGGCGGGTTCGAAAGGATACAGAAGACTGCCGGAGCGCTGTCTGGCATACAGTACAGCAAGATCGACCTGCTGCCGCTCACCACGCAGGACAGGTTCAACAGGTTCCTGCCACCCTACATGTTCATGATCGTCGTGACGCCGACCGCCGCCGATGCCATACCGGGCACGTTCCCGTGCAGCCTCAAGACCACCGCCGGAGGAGAGCTGTTAAGCATCTGCAACGCGTTCAACGAGCGCTGGAACCGCGACCAGACTCCGCCATACAGGCTGGACGTGCCCGAAGGGGGCATATTCTGGGTGGGCAACCCCGGCGACAACTATTACTACATTTACTCACGCACTATTGACGAAGCCATAAGCATCATGGACGCAATAATCGCTGGCTCACAGCAGGGTGGCTGAGTGCCTGTGAGTGGCGGGTTTTCGCTCTTCACTCCGCTCGTAGGGACCGCCCTGATGATAACTGCAATACTGGCAAGCGTCACGATCGTGCAGAATGACGTGCGGTTGTCACGCTCCATCTCCACGGGTTACGTCACAGGATCGCAGGCCACGGCCGCAAAGATAATACTCGCCACTATAGAGGTCTCGACTTCAGAGGAGCTGCAACGGACGTCAGGCGACTTCTTGCTCGGAAGGGACGCCCAGAGGTTCCCATCAATAGGGTCGTACGCGCCCTACCACGTGATAACCTGTTCGGGAGACTGCTTTGAGGGAGTGAAGGCCCATTTCGAGGGGGGCGACCTGCCTGCCACGCTGAACGGCAAGGACATCTACAGGGGAATAATCGACAGCGCCACAACGAGCGTGGGCTACAGCGCAGCGCCAGACTATTCCTCGCTGGAAAGCCTCCTGCAGTCGGCCACAAACAAGCCGGGAAGAGTGGCGTTCGAGCCCGATGGGTCGCTGCACGTTTACATCGACACTGCAGCCTTGCAGGATTGCTGCGAACTCCCCCTGACCATCGAGTTTGAGGACACCGCATCTCACGCGCGCCTCAAGCTCAAGGTGATTCCCAAAAAGGCCGAATATTACTCGCCCAAGGGGTTGGCGCAGCTACTGGCGCGCGCTGCCGGTGGGTTCGGACGCATCGCCAACGGCGGGGACGTTGACGCTGAATGGCTGCTCATCCGGCCGCGCAACGCCATACCGCGCGAGGGCGAGGCGATCGCCAGCATGATGCGCGTCTTCAAGTACGCGCCTGACCCTGTTAACTCGCCCGACACGGCTTATTATGCAGTGGAGTTTGACATATCGCTGCAAGGCAGCGAGGCCGTCAGGCTCGTGTTAAAGCAGGCTGGGTATGAGTTCCACACTGTCAGTGGCGTGCCCTCGCCTCCCGAGCCGGTTGATGGCAGCCCGCCGGCAAGGAGCTGTTCTCCGGCAGGCTGCGTGTGAGCGCTGCTCGGCACGCTTAAAAACCATGCCAGCGATTGACTAGCGTATGGACTCGCTGGTGCTGTTGAGTTTCGTTGACACAATCAAGGAGAAAGTGTTTGGTGTCACCAACACTGTAGACCTGCTATTCTTGGGCGTCAAGCTGGTCATCCTGCTGTTTATAGTCTCGTACGTGCGCGGCCATTTCGGCGGCGGGCCGGTGGTGACGATACTCACGCTCATACTCGGGTACATAATACTGTTCCAGAACTGGATGATTTTCGGGCCGCTGATGATACTCTACCTTTTCATAGTGTTCGGCTTCACCGCGCTGCTCATGGACTTGGCTATAGTGAAGCCCTGGAGGAAATCTCCCGAGGCAGGCGAGCCGCGCGACTCGGCATCATACGAGCGCGTTCATGAGGGAAGGAGGGGCCACTGATGCGCGCTTTCTTCCTGCCGACTGCCATGTTGGCGTTTATCGTCATCTTTGGGGTGCTGATGCTCATACCCGTACTGATCGGGCTGTCCAACCCGCTGTTCAAGTGGGTTTTCATGGCTTTCATGGCCATATCAATATTCACGTTCGTGACGCGCATAATCGGCATGGGCTGGCTGGCTTACGTGATCTCTGCCATACTCATTTACATATTCGTGGTAAACCTGTGGTGGCTGCTGCTTCCCGGGACCGTCCTTTATTTCCTGATAGCCTTCGGGCTCTCAGGGATAATACTGTTCAGCTTGCCGCACGGCGGCGGCAGCGGGATTATGAAGAAGGCTGTCGGATAGGTATATAAAAACAGGAATCAAAAAATATTGCAGGAAAGTGTGTTGTGCATGGCAGATTTGTGGAGCGACGTGCGGCTTGCCCTGACTTTGATAGTTTTCCTCTACCTGGCAAAGTGGACGATCGACATCGGCGGGGGCAAGAAAACCGGCATAATAATCGCCGCGGTGATCGCCTTCCTAACCTTCTATTCCCACTGGGAACTCTTGGCGCTAGTAGTTGTGTTCTTCTTTGCCTACCCGTTCTTTGACGAGGCTGCGAAGGTATTCGAGCCTGGAAAGTGAGCTGGTGGATATTACTCGCGGGTGCTCGTAATATGGCAGACACGTTGTCAATGGTAATCCTGCTGCTCATAGCGTTTGCGGCATGGAGCCAGGGAATCACATGGCTCTTCTTCGGCTCGCTGGTGCTGCTGGTCGTGGTGGCCCGCAGCGTCAGCATCTTTATTGTGGTCGCGCTGGGGCTTGGAGCCGTCTATTTCCTCAAGCTGCAGCAATACCTCTTCCTGATAATGGTGGTCATCGCTGCGGCAATAATACTGGTCAAAGGCCGCCACGAAACCAGCAGCGGTGGGGGCGGGGAGATGTACTCGCCCGAACTCATGAAGCTGCTCGGAGGTGGGGCTTGATGAACGCGGATTCCAGCATCATACTCTTTTTGGTGCTGCTCGCGATAGGCGCCTTCTACATAAAGCTGGTTTGGCTGGCGGCAATACTCGGAGCTGTCGCCCTGCTTTACGCGCTCAGCGCCTCGCGGCCAAAACGCTCCCCAGTCCCGGGAGGGGGCGGCGCCCAAGTCAGGGTGCAGCCGATCGTGATGCAGCGCAAGTACGCCGGCCCCGAGTCCATCTACCCCGGACTCATGAAGGTGTACGCGCGCAAGACGCCCACCGGAACCCAATGGTGGGAGTACGGGCTTGAGGCGCCCGGGCGCGCAGTCAAGTCGGGTCTGGGCTGGCTGCGGGACAAGCTCTCCTGAGGGATGCCATGCTTGGAGGAAAAACCACACTGCTGCTCCTCGTGACCATACTGCTGGCGTTCTACCTGAAGCAGACGGTGATAGGCGGCCTGCTGCTGGTTTTCCTTGTCGTGCTCATGTTTGCGTCGCCGCGCGAACCAGCCAGAGCGGCTGTTCCAAAATCAATCGGCCCGGCGTCGGTGCCGGAAACAATCTACCCTGTCGTGTACGAGGACGTCGGCGACCGCCCATACCTGTGGAACCCCAAGACGACCGTCCTGCTGCCAAAGTATCCCGAGGACAACATCGACCGCGTGGTGGGCGCGCTGGGAAAGGGAACCCGCGCAGTGACCGGATTGTTCTCTAGGCTGGTGGAATGATGGGCGCGTCAACGCTACTCTTTGGTCTGGCCGTTTCTGCGGTTCTCTGGTTCGCGGGCTACCGCACCATCGCGGTGATCATCATTCTGCTCGCGCTTTTCATGGCGTTCATCAAGAGGGGAAGGTCGTTCAGCGCCCCGAAAGGAACACAAATGCTGGCGCCCATAACAGTGCAGGCCGGCACATGGCAACCGCCCTACAGGATTCCCGGAACCACCTACCTCAGCATCGGGGAGGGCTTCCTAGAACACCCAAAGTACGCCCACCCAGTCAGGAAAGGACTCGGAAGCGCGGTCATAAAGAACAGCATGCGCGCGGTCAAGGAAGCCTTCGAGTGATGCCATGCGCTTCCTTCTCGGGGGGCTGGCGCTCGCCGCTTTCGGGCTCTACCAAAACAACTTGATCTTGGGCGTTGGCGGGCTCGCAGTTGCCGGCGCGTCCACCCTCATGGAAAAAAGAGGCGAGATTGTCATCGCAAGAGCCCCACCTGCGCAAGTCATAGCGCCGCCGAAAAGGCTCCACAGGCTGGCGCAGGGCCCAATGCCGGAAGAGCACGCATGGCCACTCCCCGGCGAGACTGGCTTCCCGCTGCCGGGAATGTTGAGGCAGCATCTCGAGCAGCCGAAGCAATTCCTCAATAAGGGCGACAAGCTGCCCGAAGTTTATGAGCCCATAGGCAAGCTCGAGGCTTTCCAAGCAGCAGAGGTCGAGAAAAAAACAATAGGGGAAGAACCAAAAGACAAGAAAGCAGTCAGGTTCTCGATGCGCGACGCCGTGCCGTTCCCTGACTATGGGTTCTCATCACCAGTGGAGAAGCTTTTTATTGGCTACCCGGCTAATCTGGTTGGAAGGATGGCTGCAAAGCTTACTGAAAAGGAATGAGGCTAGGGAATGAAGAGGGCATTGTTTTTCGTGGTGTTGTGCCAGTTCGTGCTTGCAGCCGTCGCGCTGGGAATCACGATCACCCCGGAAATGGCCGAGGATATGGGCTGCACTCTGGCGAACGGCAAGACAAGCTGCCCTCAACCGGCAAACATAGATGACGTGCAGGCGACATTCACAGACGACCTGTTTTGCATCAGCAACGACGGGAACCAAGACCTGAGCGAGTTCGTGTGCGCCGGCTTTGTCAAGCTGCACTCCCCGCTGAATGTAAACGTCAGCTACCAAGTGACCGACATTGCCACCGAGGACTTCGTGCTCGAGTACCGCACCCACCAGCTGAAGGCCGAAGAGTACGACGTGGTGGTGTACGGCGGCGCTGTCGACAAGTCAAAGTGCTCGTTCAGCGGGAGCAACGCCTCCTGCGCCTACAACAACACTCAAGTGAGGTTCGGCGCGTCCTACCTGCCCGAGACGACCGCAGGGCCCGAAACAATAATAATCAAGGAAATATCCATCGCAGGCGCGGGCGCTCCCACGGTTGACAACAACCTGATATACTTGGTAATAGGCCTGCTCATCGTGATCGTCGCGATAGCAGCCTTGAGAAAGAAGCAGAGACAATAGCTAGCCCTGTCAAAAGTACTGGTTCTAGTTGCAGAAAAAGGGAACAAAAAGGAGTAGTGCTGCCCGCTGGCCGGCCGCCAGCCTTCACCAAAGCCAGCCTGCCAACCCCGCCCTTTTCCGCATTTACAACAAAGACACAACAACTATTTCTTTTTCAGCCTCAGCAGTATTTCCCTGTTAGTGTCAAGTATCTTAGCGTTCAAGTCCCTCAGCGCGTTCAGCGTGGGGCGCATCTCCACCAGTAGCGACTTGATGCTGCCGAGCTCTTCCCCGATGTCATTGATGTCGCTGAACGAGCGCTCCAGCGCCTCGTGCTTTTC
>JACOVT010000004.1 GCA_016177165.1 Microcaldota archaeon | reverse complement strand
CTTGTAGTGATGCCGGGCTTCGTGGACGAGGAACTGCTGCGTTCGACATCATTTGCCTTGCAGCGCGCCCGCACTTTCGAGATACTAATGAGCCCGGACTTCAAGAATAAGATCCGCGAGGCGGGCATCCAACTGGTCTCCTACAAAGACCTTTAAACACCGCCGCGCAGAACTACTTTATGATCCGCATAGCCTTCATATCGGACGTACACTTCGGGTTCCATTACGGCTCGCCTACGGGTGAGGACTCGTTCAGGCAGGCGGGCGAGGCTTTCGACTTGGCAGTTTCGCGGGGCGCCGACCTGATCGTGATTCCCGGGGACCTGTTCGACTCGCGCGTGCCGCGCCAAGAAGTATGGGCAGAGGCTCTCAGGGTGCTGCAGAAGCCGCTGCTCGCGACTCCTTCAAGGGCAAAGTTTGCCGGTTTCCACGGCAGGGAAACAAAGGTAAACCCCATTGCGTTCCGCGGTATTCCCGTCGTGGCGGTGCACGGCACGCACGAGAGACGCGGCGGCGGTGCTATTAATCCGCTGCACATTCTCCACGAGGCCGGCTACCTCATCCATTTGCACTGCAACACTGCATTGTTTGACGTTGGGGGCGAACGAATTGCCGTGCACGGGTTCAGTGGCGTGCCCGAACATTATGCCGCGCAGGTGGTAAAGCAATGGAACCCGCAACCGCTTCCTGGAATGAGAAATATTGTTTTCTTCCACCAGAACGTCAAAGGATACCTGTACGCCGGAGAAGATGAAGAGGCCTACGTCAACCTGTCCGACTTCGCGCCCGGTTTCGATCTGATCGTAGATGGGCACATACACTCACCGTTGTGGGAGCCCTCAAAGCGTTTCCTTATCGTGGGCTCGACCGTGATGACGCAGCAGAACAAGAGCGAAGCCTCTAGCAAGAAAGGCATCTGGCTGGCCGAGCTAGGTGATGGGGAACCCAAAATGGAGTTTGCCAAACTCGAGACTCAGCGGCCTTTCTTCCTTAAGGAATTAACTTTTGAAGGGGCAGAGCCCAAAGAGGTGCTTGCGAGAGCGCGCAAGGAGCTCGAGCAGGTAATGGCCCAAAAGCACTCAATGAAACCATTCGTCCGCCTGAAACTTTCGGGCTCGCTCAAGCAGGGAGTCGACGGAGGCGCGAGCCTCACAGACGAGGCCATCACCAGCGGGTTCGATGCCTTCATTAACGTGGCGCGCGACTTTGACGAGAACTCGTTCAGGTACCGCATCGCCGCCCTGCGCGAGAAGCAACAGGCCAAGCTCACGCCGGAAGAACGCGGCCTGAGGATAGTGGACGAGCTGCTCTCCCAGAACGGCTACAAGGGAATCCCGCCAGAGGAGATCATCGAGCCCCTTTCAGAAGGCGACGCGGATGCGGTCGTGCGCAAGGTGCTGGAACGGGTGCAAAAGAATGTCACCTAAGCCGCTTTTTCCAGGATGCTCCACCAAGTGCCGGGGTGAATCCGGCTTTAGCGTAAAATCCTCTTGTGCCGCGCAGCGGATCTAGGGAAATTGTTTTAGCGCCCATACCTTTTGCAATTGTTTCTGCCTGTTTTAGCGCCAGCCTGCCAATTCCTGCCCGGGATACCGCCCTTAGCCTCTGCTTTGATGTATCCAGACTTGCGAGTGGAGTAAAGCTCGATAGTTCCACTGTAGAATCGGGTAGCCTTCTTAGCGTAAAGTTGCCGAGCCCGACCATCTGGTAGCCAGGCTTCTGCAAGCTTACCCTGACAACGGTTGAGCCATCCGGCATTACTTGGTTGCTGAATATAAGGTCCTCTTGCTGGAACCGACCCTTCTTTAAAACGGCAAACCTCTTTTGCTGCCCCGGGTTCGCTTGCACGATCATATTATTCAGTTAAGGTTTTAGAGTCTTCATTTCAGCAACCATCCAATCACTTGAGCCGTTTCTTTAGCAGGCCGCTGTTCGGGACCAGCTTGAAGCCTTGTTTTTCAAAGAAATTGCCGGCCCCAGGGCCTTCGTGAAGCATTATTTCTCCCGCGCCCATCTGCCTGGCTTGCCTTTCAGCTTCGGCTAGCACGTGGCGGCCTATGCCGGCTCCGGACGTTGCGCGCAACCTCTCAGTTTCGTGGTGGAATGGTATCGGGTAAAAGCGGACAAGCTGTGCTTGTGGGCCTTCTGGACCCCGCAGCATAACCAATCCAAACGAGCCTAGCCTTACCTGCTTGTAGCCCGGCTTTTTGAGGAAAACATCAACTTTGCGGGACTCTCCAGTGCCAGTTGATTGGTAGCGGAAATCACCCGGGGCGAACTGCCCGCGCTTTAGGACCGGGTATCTTACCCACTTTTTGGTTCCGCCAGCGAAAGGTAACCAGCCTAACTTCCGCTTCCAGCCAGCATGTTGAACTCTGCCAGTTGTCTTGAAACCGGGTTTGACTGCCACAATTAGCTTATGTGATTTTCGACTTTAAAGTCTTCCTTTCAGCTGGGCGTACCTGTTGAGCGCCCATAATGCTTTGGCGGCGCGGTGGGGCGAGTCGTACACTGGAATGCCAAGTTTTTCGAGGTTGGTGGTGTGCAGCTTCGAGTACGACCCGCCTGCTGAGCAGGCGACGATCGGTTTCGCGCGGCGGTCGTTGAACTCGCTTATCACGTCGACTATCTCGCTCTGCACATTTGTCGTCTGAAAAAGGACAATGCAGAGGATCGCGTCAACGTTCGGGTCGGCGATGGCAGTCTCCAGCGCAAGGGCATATCTTTCCGAGTCGGCGTCGCCGACAAGGTCTAGCGGGTTGCCGACAACTGCGTGTTCTGGCAGCTGCTTCTTGAGCCGAAGCGTCGAGTCGCCGCGCATCCTAGCCAGCCCGAGGCCGTTCTCTGCG
>JACOVT010000064.1 GCA_016177165.1 Microcaldota archaeon | reverse complement strand
TTGCTAGCCTGAGCAGGGTGCTTTCTAGGTCTCGTTCTATAAGCATAGTCATAGAAAACGTGCTGGGTTTATAAATTTAACGCTATTGTTTCGATTGAAAAAGGTAAAATTATAGGGGTCAGCCGCTCTTGAGCAGCGGCTCTATATCCTTTTCCAGCTTGGCTGCAAGCTTGTCGCCCATGAACTCGCCGTGGAAATAGTCAACCTTTGCCGCTATCGACAGTTTCGCGGAAAGTTTTCGGGCGATCTTGCCGCGAGACTTCATCGGCGCGCCACGCAGTTTTGGGTAACCAAAGATGACGCCGTGCTTTGGGGGCTTGGTCCCTTTGTGCAGGTGGGCGAACAACGCTTTTTCCGCGCCTAAAACCTGTATGGTTGAGCTGGGGAATTCGGAGAGTTTCTTGAGCGAGCCCGCCGTTTCAATAAGTCGCGCGCCTATGGTGGGGCCGATCACCGCATTGATGTTTGGAGCTTCCTCCTTCATCACGCCGTCAAGGTAGGCTGCCAGCCTGCGCCGCTCGTCGCGCAGGAACAGGAACAGGCGGGACCATTCTTGCATTTGGGCGATGTCCTCTGGCTTGAAGTCGGCACCAGCGCTTTTGTTGGCAGCCTCGGCGATCTTTTCAACGCTTCCCTTGTCGCCGATTATGCCGCGCACCTGATCGGCGGTCAGCCTGCTTCTTGCGCCCAGCCCGGCAACGAGTTTAGCGTAAGACTCCTGGTCCTGCACCATGGGGATTATTTCCGGGAAATGAAGCGAGTACCAGTCGCGAAGATGCTCGAAAACCAGATTCGACTGCCTGTCGAGCAGGTCTATTGCCCGCACGGCCTGTACGATGAGCCAGTCCCTCTTGACCAGCGCCTGGCGCAAGGCTTCGCGTGTGCGCTCGAAAGCGCGTTCGCGCATCTCCTTGAAGTCCGGCCTCGGGCCTCCAGTGTTGCGGTCGCCGCGCTGCTGGCCGTGCGGGTCGCGCTGCTGCTTCTCTTCACGTCTGCCTCCCTTAGAATCAGGCATGATTGTGTTTGGTTTGCCTTTGTTTAAAAGTATAGCTATCGTTAAACGCTCGTGAAGATCGTTTTCGTCGCGGGCAGCAGGAAGTTCTATGCCGATGTGGAGCGCGCTGCGGCGCTGTGCAGGACGCTCGGCATGCGCGCAGCAACAGCAGGCAAACTGGCAAGGAAAGACACTGCGAGGGGAGAGAAGGAGGCGCTTCGCCGGGCTTTCGGGCGCATTGACGCGTCCGACGCGTTGTATGTTGTGGCAAGGCATGGTTATGTTGGCAGGGCTGTTTCGCTAGAGATCGGCTATGCCTACGCCCACGGCAAGCCGGTGATCGCGTCCGAGCTCCTGCGAGACTTGGCGGTGCGTGCGCTGGTATCAGGCGTGTCCGCTCCAACCGGGTTGGCACGTTACATCAGGCGGGCAAAGAAGTCAGCAAGGCGCTAGCTTGGCTTTGGCAGGCTGATCCTTCCCTGCATGACGCGCACCCCGCCGTACACGCCTATCGCGAAGAACAGCACATCAATGAGACCTATCACTGTCTGGAGGTACTCGCCGAATGAGATGGCCTCTGAGACCTTGATGGTCAAGCCCTTTACTGTTACCTCGGCAAACAGGTAGTAGACGACGTACCCGATGAAAATCGATATCAGCGAGAAAACCACGACAATGGCAAGCGCCTTCTTGATTGGTTCCTTTGAATTGCCGATGTACCTGAGGCCTGCGCCGGTCAGTATGCCGGCGACCAGCGCTATGTACCCGAGCATGCGGCCGCTTGCGAGCGCGACACCTGCGAAGATGAAGCCGCCGGCAACCGCCCCTATCGCGGCCCCGGTCATTTCCCTAGCTATGTTTCCCATGAACGCGCTCTCTTGATGCTAAATAGGCTAGCGGGTGAGCTCGAGAGGGCGTGAGCCCTCGAGAGCTTCTTACTCCGCCTTGCCCCGCAAGGAGGCATTTCCGGAAACCCGCGTTGCCCGAACGGTCTTTAGATTGTTGCTGGAATAAGTCCACGAGAGTCTGGACGAGCAAGTATTTAAAACCTGACGCAAAACGCACAAAACTTTTGAAAAGTTTTTCGAACTAGCCTCTTTAACCCATGATTCTGAATATACTCATGCCCAGGAGGGTGGCAAAAGTTGATCTTGCCGCGGCGCTGCTTGCGGAAAGGGCAGCAGCGACCGGTAAAATAGCGGTTACCGATGTAAGGAGCTGTGCCCGGGATTATGGAGTTAATTATGCCAATTTGCTGTTGGCCCTTAATCGAATTGTTAGAGAGAAAGGAGCACCAGCCGGGGTGATTGGCACCCTAACGCAAGAGCATCAGCGGATGATTTTTCAGGGGAGCCACGCGCTCGAGGTGGCGCAGCTCGCCGAGAGTGGCAGGCTGACGCCATCTCTGCTTGACCGGAAAGCGGCGGCTGCGGGTGTTAACAAGCAGAGGTTGCTTTTGCTTGCCAAGAGCATGGCCAATAGATTTGGCGCGCCCGGGGCGCTGGCAGCATTGCGTTCGGAGACGAGCCTGATCACCCCAACACGAATGCTAGTTAAAAAGTCAATGACTGGTGGGTTGTCTCCACTGGCAGTTTTGCTTGCAGCAAAGCAATGTGGCTTGGATCCGGAAAAATTGGCAGGAAAAGTTATGGAAGAGGCGCGCCAGCGTAAAGCCGAGCAGGGCGTGCTGGAAAGCATTGGCCGTTCCGCGTCTCTCATCAAGGAGAATAGGGTAGCGGCGCAACAACTGATGGAGATGTTCCCGCAAAAACGGGCGGTCAAGCTCATCGATTCTGTGAGGGCGCTCGGAAGGATCATGCTGAATAACCCGCGCCCGCAGGCCATCGGAGTGTTGGCGCGCAGGGCGGGGACGAACAGCCTGGAGCTGCTTGACCTTGCCTGGAAGATTGCCGCTTTTGAAGGAAACGATGCCTTGGCTACTGCAATCCATGAATGGCGCTCGAGGCGTCCTGCCAAGATGATGGGTGCTTAACCTCATTCTTCAGCGCTTTCTGAGCGCCGTCAGAATCCGTATCGTTTTCTCGAAGTCGGCGCGGTAGATGATGCCGGAAAGTTTTCCTCGGCTGACGACCGGCATGGCGAGCGCGCCCGAGGTGGAGAGCTTGCGGTATGCCTCTTCTGTCCTCGCGCCGGCCGCAACGTGGCCGACGTTTCTGGCCACGCGGCTCACGGGCTGGTCGGGCTTTGCGCGGGACAGGTCGTTCAGGTCGGCAACCATGCCGGCATCGCCCACCAGCACTGCAGACTTCTTTTTCCGCATCATGACTCGCGCGACTTGAGATATCTTGTCAGACGGCCTTACCTTCACGTAGTCCTTTGAAACCAGCGTTGATAAGGGAACTCTTGAGAGCGTCTTGTGTATGAGGGTTGCCTGGTACTCGCCCATGCCGGCGAACGCTATAAACATGGCGATCAGCATCAGCCACAAGTCGCCGTCAAGCGCGGCGAAGGCAAAAAGCCCGAATGAAATGCCGAGGCTCACCAGCTGGCTGTAGTGGGTGGCTTTCACGTACTCCATCCTTGAAGCCAAGAGCGACCTGAGAACACGCCCCCCATCCAGCGGGAACGCCGGCAAGAGGAGGTTGAACACCCCCAAGACGAGGTTTATGTAAAACGAGTAGAGCAGGAAAAGCTGAAAGAGCGAAAGGGTGATCTTACCAGTCAGCAGCTGGCCTGACCATTCCAGTATGGGATAGCCCAGCCAAGAGGCTATCAAGTAGACGGCCCCTGCGACAGCCAAGTTGAACAACGGCCCGACGATTGCCATTCGGAACTCGACTCCCGGCCGGATGTCAGTGGTGTCCATCACCGCCATGCCGCCGATAGGCCAGAGTATTATCTTGCGGACTCGTATCTTGTTGCGTTTTGCCACCACCGCGTGGCAGAGCTCGTGCAGCGCCACGAAAAAGAAGGCCATTATCCACAACGCCCCGAGGCGCAGGTCGAGCGCAAGGAAGCTGACTATGAGCGCTATAAAAAGCAGGTGGAGCTCTATGTCGATGCCGAGCACTGTAAGGATTTTAAACGACGTTCTCATTCTTTCACCATGGACATAACAGGCATGTGCGCGGTTTGTGGTAAGCCTTTCCGGAGCTTAAATACGTGCTGGCGCTGCGGTTCGCTGGTCTGCGGCAGCCACGTGCTTCCGGAAGGATGCGCCAAGTGCCGCGGATTACGCACTGGCGGGGTGAAGGGATGACCATCCAGCCAGAATCTCTCGTCCCGGACATCGCGCGCGACCTTGATGTAAGCGCCGCCCTATTGCGCATGCACCTGCTCTCAAAATCATTGTATGCCGTGGAGTCGTCCGGGTTTTCGTTCCTGAGGTTCCGCCAGCCCTGCGGAAAAGTGGAGGAAGGCACGGTCGTGTTTGAGACGCCGACTGGCGGGGTGGAATACATGCGTGGGTTCCCAAAGATAAGGAGGGTGTATGACATTGGCGCCGGCTTGCGCAAGCACTTCCCCACACCATTTTATGTAGAAGAAAAAATGGACGGTTACAACGTACGTTGCGCGCTCGTCGGCGGGCGGTTTGCCGCGGTAACCAAAGGCGGTCTAGTATGCCCTTACACCACCGAGAACCTGCGCCACGTCGTGGAAAGCGGGTTCTTCCACGACCATCCCTCTCTCATGTTATGCGGCGAGGTTGTCGGCCTTGCCAACCCATACCAGACGAAAAGCTACCCGCGCGCTCGGGACTTCGGGTTTTTCGTGTTTGACGCGCGCGACCGCGTGAGCGGGAAGCCGCTGCCCCCTGAAAAGCGCTACCGCATTGTAAAGGAATACGGCCTGAAGGGTGTGCGGGTGCTTGGAAAGTCCAAGTCTTCGGACAGCAGGAAGCTGCTCAGCCTCGTGCGGAAAATTGGCGAGGATGAGCGGGAAGGAATAGTGATCAAGTCGCTTGACGGCTGTATGCAAGCAAAGTACACGAGCAACCAGTCGACCAACAGCGACCTGCGCTACGCCTTCAGGTTCCCGTTTGACTACGCGCAAGCCTTCTTCTTCCGCCGGCTAGTGAGGGAGGCGTTCCAAGCCCACGAGCTCGGCCTCAAGGGCGCCGCGCTCAAGAGGGAGGCCGCCCGGTTGGGCGAAAGCCTGCTGATCCCGCTCGTTCAGACAATACGTGATGTTTCAGAAGGCCGCGAGGTGGTGGAGGAATTTGAGCTGCTCGTTCCGTCAAGGGAGTTTGCAGCAAACTTCGTGGAACACTTGCGCCATCTCGGAGTAAAAGCAAGCATGCGTTCGGTCAAGCGCGAAGGCAGGCGATTCCGCGCAAAGGTGGCAAGGCACTACCAGTCCACCAATGACAAGACCCGCTCCTATCTGGAAGGGGAGTTCGGGGGCGAGTAAAATGGGGGACCTTTCAAAACCCGCAGCGATACTCGTGGAACGCCTGCGCATAAGGACGGGCGACCGCGTGGTCATACTTGGGGACGACAAGACAGAGCAGGTGGCTGAAGCATTGTACAAGGCCTCGCTTGAGCGCACCAGCCACACCCTGCTGGTGAAAACAACAGTGGCTGACGAAAACGTCTTCTGGCTCGCGTCGCAGTGCGACGTGATCATTGTCGGGATACCGCACGATTACCGGCTTTTGGGCTACATGCCAAGGAAAGATGCCCGCGCCGTAGACTTGGAAGGAATGAGCGAAGACGCATTCGCGCGCGCTGTCGACGTCGACTATGAGGAGATCAGCAAGTTGGGCGTAAAGCTCTCAAAGCTTTTCCGGACCACTGCCAGGCTAAAGATAGAAACAGAGGCAGGGACCCAGATATGGTCTGGAGTCGGGAGAGTAATGCTCGACTGTGGCCACTTCAGCCTAGAGAATGGATTCGAGAACCTGCCCACCGGCGAGGTATACCTGACCCCAAAGGACGTTTCCGGAGTGTTCGTGGTGGATGAGGGCTGCGGGGAATGCGACAACGGGGCAAAACTTGTCATCAGAAAGTCGCGCGTGCAGGAAGTAATCGGAGACAAGGGCTTCTTCGACCGCATCTCAAGGATAAAGAACGGCCGGGTCGTCTGCGAGTTCGGGTTCGGACTCAACCAAAATGCAATGGTCTCGCAGAACAACATAACCGAGTCTGAAAAGATGCTCGGCAGCGTACACACTGCAGTCGGCGGCAACAGGCACTTCTTCCCACCTTGGACCCGCTGGGGCTTCATAGACTCGACGATACACGTTGACCTGATGGGGCTGAACGCCACGGTATGGGCAGACGGCACCAAAATACTGGAAGGCGGCGAATACCTCATATGACCCGCAAGCACAAGCGCGACGCGATTATCATGGCAGCGCTCGCGCTGGCGTTCCTGCTCTCGCTCCAGTACAACCAAGAGGCGCACGGTCTTGTCACAGAGCTGCAACAGCCATGGCTGAACCCGGTCATGGTCGGCATCACCAACATGGTAGAGCTCTGGATTGGATTACCAATACTATTCATAGTGCTGTTTGCATTGGGGGAACGGAAGGCATTCTACTCCGCCATTGTAGCTGTGCTGGTTGACATAGTCCTCGTGCTGGGCCTGAAAATGTTCTTTGACAAGCCCCGCCCAGATGGCGGGCTCGTCCCTGCAAGCTTCTCATCATTCCCATCAGGGCACGCAAGCAGGGCGTTCTCCTTCTTTGCCACCGTCGGCGAGTTCCACAGGCGGTTCGCGTGGGTATTTGCAGCGCTGGCGGTCTTGGTGGCATTCTCGCGCGTCTACCTAGGCGTGCACTACCCGAGGGATGTCGCAGCAGGCGCGCTGCTCGGGTTCATTATTTCACGGGCGGTTGTTTACTCGCGCGTAGGGGAACGCCTTGACGCCAAGGTCAGCAACATTCTGGGAAAAAGCTAGCCGCCAGCGGCTGCCTCGAACATCTTTTGCGCCCCGAGCAGCGCAGGCATTATTACCTCGTCCGCGCCAGCCTGCCTGAGCTTGTGCACAGCGCCGTGCTTTTCGGCCCGCGCAATCACTCGTATGCGCGGGTTGAGCTCCTTTGCAGAAAGCGTCACGAATATGTTTTGGGCATCATTACCCATCGCCGTTATTATGGTGGAGGCTTGCCGCACACCGGCCTGTTCCAGCACGTGCTCGTCGGTCACGTCCCCCTTTATCACCGTGAATCCCTTTTCCTCAAGCCGCTGGGCGACCTCGCTCTGCATGTCTACAACGACTACCTGTTTCTTGCGCTCCTTGAGCTTTTGGCATATTTCCGTTCCTACCCTGCCGGCTCCGACGACTATAAAGTGCCCCCTCATTTTTGCTGCCACCCGCCTCGCCCTTTTTCCCTCTGTTATCTCTCTAGCTTTCTTCTCGCTTATATACTCGACCGTGGACTCGAAGGCGATCCAGGCGCACGCCCAGATTATTACAGCTATGAAAACGCTAAGCGCGATGGTTCCCGTATGGAACTTCTCCTGTATGCCATGCCCCAGCGCGCTGCCGAACGTGAGCGCGAACGACTCGCCCCACGGCAGGTTCTCCAGCACGCGAAACATAAAGGTGCCGCCGGCAATCGTAACCAGGAATATTGCCAGCACTAGGAGTATCTTTTGCTCCAGCGCGATCCCGCGTACAGAGACCAAGCCCTCACTCCTCTAACTGGTCCGCATTAACTTCCGGCATGGCTTCGCCCACAGGTATCTCGATGGTCCTTTCCTTGTTCTCACCCGAGGAATAGATTATCTTGACGGTGCCGATGGCCTTCTTTTTCACGGCCAGATCCTCAATGTGCTGCAAGAGTTCTTTCCCCTTGACGCGCATCGCGCCCTCAAACACCACGTCTTCAACAGTATAACCGGCATTCTTGACCATTTCGTACGTGCGCAGCACCTCATCAGCCATTCCCATCAGCATCACCAGTATGTTAAGGGCAGACTATTTATAAACCGCGCGCGTTCTTCCAGCATGGAGCTCTCCTTGTTTCCGTTCAGGCTACTGCGCCAGACAGCGACACCGCTGGCGATCGCCGCAATACCGCTGCTATTCATACTAGTGGCGTCCGCTGCAGGAAGCGAGCGCCCCTCGTTCGAGCAGATAAAATCCGTCGTCGACTACAACTTCGGCGGCAACGCAACCTTCGCAGCGTCGGATTTGACGCAGTACAACCAGATAGGAGCGAACGCACTAATTCCTCTGGTCAGGCTCGCCGGGGTCACCAAGGCAGTGCGGGCGAACGACTTCTTCCAAGCATTCGAGGACGTCTCCAAGCTCAGGGTCTCCAAGCAGCTGGTCAGCTTCATAATAGTGTTCATCACCCTCTTTCTAGGCTACGCCTGTTACGCGATGGTCTCGCGCATCGTGTACAACATCAAGACAGGAAAGCCCTGCGGGATAGGGCTCGAAGGAATCAACCCGCAGACGCTGGCCATATCGGCAATAGCGGCTTTCGTGGTGATGTTCATATCGGCGTTCTCGCTGGAGGGTTTCGAGCTGGTGTTCCTGCTCAACTTCGGGGTGCTTTTCGCAATAGCCATCCCGGCCGCAGCCGCGGGCGCGCGCTTTGGCGAGAGCTTCTTCCAGTCGATCCAGTTCTTCAGGTTCAACCTCTCAGGATTCGTAACGCTCTTCCTGCTCTCGTTCGGCGTGGCGGTCGCGGCACAGGTCGGCCTGCTCGTGATATTCCTGTTCCCGCTCTCGATAGTCGACCCGCGCGTGCTGCCGGCGATGAAGGTGGTGCTAACGCTCGTGGGCATAACCTTCGCGCTCTACTACCAGTTCGCC
>JACOVT010000070.1 GCA_016177165.1 Microcaldota archaeon | reverse complement strand
TGTCAGACCTGTTTGCGGCGAACAAAGTTCGCCGAAACCATGGAGAAGCTTTTGCTTCTCCAATGGTGTTGAGAAAAGCTTAACCAAAAAGAGTAATCTTTAGCTTCCACTAACCTAAAGCTTGACCAAAACCGCTAAACGTTGCTGTGCGCCAATCCTGGCGCGTGCTCTTCTCCGCCGCAGCCGTCTGAAAGGTCCCAGACCTCAGCGACTTGTTTTCCGGTAAACCCGTGTTGTGTGATCAGGAATTTCGCCAACCCCTCGTAAACGTCCCAGCGCCAGCACTTGCAGCAGCAGGGGCCTCCCTCGTGCGACATTCTCATGGCCTCGTCATACTCGCGCTGCTGCTCTGCTGAAAGCTTGATGGAGTTATTGTAGCCAATTAGTTTCTTTGCAAGAGGAACCGGGATGTCGTACGGGTCTGCGGGAACCTCTGGAATACCAGCGTACTTCCGCAATCCGGCAACCTGTTCCTCGTACCTGTGCAGGCTCATCGGCCCGCAGCACGAGCCCGTGAGTCTTTCCGAGTCTGGCTTTGCCATTACGGTCGTCTGGCCGAAACAGGCCGAGTTCCCGCGCGTGCTCAGCTCAATGAACTTTGCCGAGATTTGTGAAGAAGAAACCGGCGAGGAATGCTGCTGGCCGGGCGTCAGGTACGGCAACGAGGCCCACGCCACGATGACCGCCGCGCATGCAAGCGCGCCCGCAGCGATCAGCCTTGGCAATGTCACGCAATGACTGCTTGTTTGGGTTATATAATAGTTTGCTGCGCCTGAAATGATCCAAACACTTTTATAGCAGCGAGGCACACACTACCCACGTGAAGAGGAACCAGAAAGCCACCAGTTTTTCTGAACATCGGCTTGCCATGGCGCTGATAGCAGTTCTGGTGTTCGGCGGCTCTTTTGCCGCTTTTTACATGGCGGGGCTTGGTAAGCTGGCTGTGGAAGACGGGCCGTTGGACGCGAAGAGGGATGCAGGTTCAACCCACCACTTGGCACCAGTAAACGTTTCGGTAATAGCTGAAAAGGTACTCCCGGCAAGCGGGTTCGTTTCCAAGATACGCTGGGGGGACGCGATACCCAAGCTCGTCGGGCTGGGCGTGATAAACAAGACGCGTTTCGCGCGCAGCGTCAGCCTGACGCCAGCCGAGCTTGCGGTGCTCGACGCGCCCTCGGACGAGAGGATCCGCATCAATGAAAACACCTCGTGGTTTACCGTGACCGTATTGTGGCCTTTGGGGATCGCGAACAAGAACCCTATACTCGAAAAGAACGGCATGGCCGGCCCGGACGTGGACTATTACGCCTCTACGGGCGGCTGGACGCTTGGCAACAAGGAGGGCGGCGGCGCTTACTACAACAAGTACGAGCTGATCACGCTCACGCCAGAACAGCAGGAACTCGCGGAATACGTTGCCGATCGAGTTTTCCGGCCGTGCTGCAACAACCCGACGAGTTTTCCTGACTGCAACCATGGCGCCGCGATGCTCGCGCTGATCGAGCTTGGCGCCTCGCAGGGCCTCACAAAAGAGGAACTATTCGAGGAAGCGCTGCACTTTAACTCGTTCTGGTTCCCCCAGACGTACTTGGAAACGGCCATCTACTTCGAGGCAGCCAAAGGGATCTCATGGGAGCAGGTTGGTTCAGAAGAGATCGTTGGAAAGGACTACTCGAGCGGCAGCGGCTCCATAGCCACCTCGCGGGCGCTCCAGAAAATGAACATCACGCTTTCTGGCGGCGGTGGCGGCAGCTGCAGCGCATAACTTCCAGCGTGGCGAAAGGCTTTTATATGCAGTATGACATATGCAGTATGGGGTGTGCAGAATGGCAAGGACCACCGTGATATTTCAGGATGCTATTTTTGAGAGGCTCAAACAGGTCTCGCACGGCAATGTGTCTGCTTTTCTAAACAAACTCCTATGGGAAAATCTATTTGAAAAAAAGAAGTCCCTAGGTTTCGGGATGCTAAAGGGCAAGGTAAAGTATTACGGAATGAGCAAAGAAGACTTGGAATGGCGACACGATGAGGACACTAACCGTTGACACGCACGCTTGGATCGAGTACCTTGAGAAGAACGAAAAAGTCAAGACACGCATAGAATCCAACCCACTAGAAACTCCCACAATAGTACTTACAGAACTTGTCAGGACACTAACGCGCAAAGGGCTGCTCAAAGACGATATTGGTCGCGTTATTTCAATAGTCAAGGAAAAAAGCACTGTTCTAGATCTAGACGATGAAAAAGCCGAACGTGCTGGCTGGATCTCTGTTAAAGAGGGCTTGAAAATAGCTGATTCAATCATCTACTCTTATGCCACGCCAGACAAACCGCTCCTCACGGGCGACAGCCACTTCAAAGGCAAACCCAACGTCCTATTTTTAGGATAACGCAGAGCTCACTATTGCAACAACCTTTGCAAACATTGCTTTTGTGGTGTTGTTGCCCTACTTACAAACTGTTTAAAAAGCGATCCAAACTCATCCTCTGCATGGAAATAACGCTAGATGGAATCGTAACGCCGACAGCAGCGCAGGCGGTAGCTCAACAGCCTTCCTTCCCGCCGCTCTCGCTCAAGGAAAACGAAGTGCTCATCAACAAGAGCGCCTCGCTGTGTCCTGACTGCCTGAAAGTAATCCCCATGCTTGTTTTTGAGCGCGATGGAAAGGCGCTCTTGCGCAAGAGGTGCGCCGAACACGGCTTCATAGAGGACGTCTACTGGGGCGACGCCGAGCTATTCCGCAAGGCAAAGAAGTTCGAAGTCCATGGCCGCGGGCTGGAGAACCCCAACGTGGACAAGGAATCGCCCGTGTGCCCGCAGGACTGCGGCTTGTGTTCGCTGCACGAGACCCACTCCGGACTCACGAACATGGTGATCACGAATCGGTGCGACCTCAACTGCTGGTACTGCTTCTTCT
>JACOVT010000067.1 GCA_016177165.1 Microcaldota archaeon | reverse complement strand
GCGAGCAGCACCATCAGGAACAGTTTGCGCACGACCAGACTAGAAATGTAGGGTTTATATTGGTTTAGCGGAGGTTTACCCATTCGGGCGACGCGTAGAAAACAGAGAGCTCTTCAGCGCGCGCGGTCTCGGAGGGCGTCCACGCTCCTTGCTTCCACTCCTTTCCCTCGGTGAAGCCCGCAAGCATTGCCTTGTAGGTGTCCTCCAAGCCCGCGTTGGGCGCGAAGTTCTTGACTCGAGTCACTCGTTCTTCCACGCTCGCAATAGCCTTGTCAGAAATCTTGTCCGCCCCGACCCTCAGGAAAGAAAACATTCTCCTGACGTCCAAGTCATGGAGAATCGTGCCGTGCTGCCAGATGATTCCGGAGCGGCGCGTCTGGGCGGTGCCGGAGATTTTCTTGCCGCCAGCAATTATGTCGTTGATTGGCTTGAACTCGGCACGTATCCCGAGCCGGTCAAGGCCGCGGACGATCCAGCCGCAGATCTCACGGTATGACTCGGTTAGTCCCGAAGGAAGCAAGGACGAAGGAGCGATCACCGAGTATGTTACTTCCCCCCCATCATCATGGTAGACAGCGCCGCCACCAGTGCGCCGGCGCACCACATCCACCCCGGCTTGCATGCAAGCTTCCTCATTAACCTCGTCCTTCAGGCTCTGGAAAAACCCTATGGAAACAGCAGAAGGCTGCCATCTATAGAAGCGGATGGTGGGCGGACCGCCTGCAGCGACGCTTTCCGAGCAAGCCTCGTCGAGCGCCATGTTCTCAAACGCGCCGTGCGTCTCCAAAGGAATCACACGCCACTCCATATCTTCACCCATCAACCTTAGCCACTTCTTTCGCCAGCAAGCCCTCGAGTTCCTTCAGCTGCTTTCCTATGCGACCAATATCGTCATGATTTTTGGATATGAGCTGCGAGTAACTGGCAAGTTTCATTTTCAAGCCCTCACCGAGCGGTTTTTCCCAAGCCGTTTCCCAAACCGCGTCATTTGCCCAGTCTCGCCTACCCTGGTCCACCCACCGAACATGCTCTCTTCTTACAAGCTTGCAGTCCTTTATGATGAGCGCGTCCCACTCTGCCGTTGGCTTGACGCCCTTCGGCATTTTCTTGCGCTCTACAAGCACTTGCATTATCGCGCGGATGCCCTTGAACGTGTTGTCAAAAGAGACAGCCTTGCCCCGCCCAACCTGTACAGATATGAAGAACCAGTCCTCAGTGTCCGGCACAACGTCAACGGATATCAGCATACTTTCACTTCTTTTCCAGCGCGCTAGCCCAGTGGTCCGAGTGGGCCCCTTGCGCCGGCCGCTTTTCCGCTGGAAGCGCCTCTAGCGCTGCTTTTTTGAACACGCTGGCAAGCACCTGCGGGCTGGCGCCAACTAGCTCTGCGGAACGCAGGCGAAGCTGCATGGCTATCTTTGAGGCCAGAAAACTTTCCGAGTCGCTGGCGCTCGTGGACTGGCCGACCATGAACTTTTCCACGTCAGTTATGGCATCCTCGGGGTGAAGAAAGAAGTCGCCGGTGAACTTGACGCGCGTAGCCATGCCGTTCTCATCGAGCTCGACCTCGCAGCGAACAAGCTTGCCGCCCTCTACCTTCTCACTCGATTTTCCAACAAGAGCCACGACCACATTTCTCAGGCAAGGGTTAAAAAGCAGCTGCGAGTGTTACGGGTGGTGATGTGATGGCCGGGGAGGATTACCTGCTCGAGTTTTACGGCACCGAGTGCCCACACTGCATAACAATGCAACCGCTCATCGAGCGCTTGGAAAAGGAAGAAGGCCTGAAACTAACCAAATACGAAGTGTGGCACAACGCAGCGAACGCCGCGCTGCTGGCGCAGTACGACCAGGATTACTGCGGCGGCGTCCCGTTCTTTTACAACAAGCGCTCGGGAAAATGGATCTGCGGATCCACCACATACGAGAAGTTCCGCGACTGGGCGAAAGGAAAGTGAGCCACCGAAACACTTAAATAGGTCAATTGTATAATATTATACAATGGCCATCCAGCTGGTCTTGCACTACCCGCGCCTCGATACAGTCCTAATGGTAGAAGACGCGATCCAGAGATCGAAAGACCACCCAACCCGCACAGAACTTTGGCGCTCGCTCCCAAAGCAAGTGCAGTATCAAACATTCCAAATAATACTTGAATACCTGGAGCGGTCTAACAAGATAACATACACGCGAGAAAACCGGATCGTGTGGATTGCCCCAAATCCAAAGCTAGACCGGCTCGTGAAGAAAGCGAGGGAATTGTAAATGCACAACAAGTACGACAGAAAGTTTGGCTACAAGACAAGCTGATGATTATTATGATAGGCGAGCAAAAACCCGAATGGCTGACAATACTCCCTCCCAACGACCCGCCGCGCGTGAGCTCGCTTCGTGCAACGCTGCGCTCTCAAAACCTGCACACCGTTTGCGAGGAGTCCCACTGCCCCAACATCGCGGAATGCTGGTCTGGAGGAACAGCAACTTTCATGGTGCTCGGAAAGGAATGCACGCGCGCCTGCAGGTTCTGCAACGTGGCGACCAACCGGCCAAAACCGCTCGACGCCGGCGAGCCAAAACACTTGGCCGAGACCGTCAAGCAGTTAGGTTTGGATTATGTTGTCATAACCTCTGTTGACAGGGACGACCTTCCCGACCAGGGCGCGGCGCATTTCGCCGAATGCGTTAAAGAGGCGAAGAAGACGGGTGTTCGGGTTGAGGTGCTAACACCAGACTTCAGGGGAAACCGCGAGCTTGTCCGCATGGTCTGCGAGGCCGGACCGGACGTGTACGCGCACAACATCGAAACAGTCGAGCGCTTGCAGCGCGCTGCGCGCGACCCGCGCGCCGGCTACGAGCAGTCGCTGAGCGTGCTGCGCGCAGCCAAAGAGTTCAACATGCGGTTTACGAAATCGTCAATAATGCTGGGACTCGGAGAGGAACAGGAAGAAGTGCTGCAGGCTATGCGCGATCTCCGCGGCGCGGGCGTGGACTTCCTGACAATCGGGCAGTACCTACGACCGTCAGAGTGGCACCTCCCGATAGCTCGCTTTGCTACGCCTGCAGAGTTCGACGAGCTCGCCGAACGCGGGCGCGCGCTGGGCTTCCGATACGTGGCGGCCGGCCCTTTCGTGCGCTCCTCCTACAAGGCCGGCGAGCTGTTCATAAAAAACGTTTTAAAGCAAGAGCAAGTTGTCTAAAAGATGGTGTTCCGTTCGCTCGCGCGTTTCTCGGTCAATTACTTGCAGGTGTTGGACGAGCACGGCCAAATCGACGCAAGGCACGCCCCAAAACTCACGCCGGCGCTCGTGAAACACGCGTTTGATGCCATGGTGCTCGGCCGCGCGTTCGACGAAACAGCTCTGGCGTTGCAGCGCGAGGGCCGCCTGCTCACGTACGGCCCCGGAAAAGGGGAAGAAGCCGCCCACGCCGGAAGCGCACTAGCGCTTCGCAAGGGAGACTGGATCGTCCCCTCCTTTAGGGAGAACACCGCCTATCTGGCGCGCGGCTACCCCCCAGAACTCCTGTTCGAGTACTGGATGGGAGACGAGCGTGGCCAGAAGATGCCGAAAGAACACAAGATGCTGCCAGTTGCCGTTCCTGTCTCAACGCAGATTCCGCATGCGGTTGGAATAGCGTATGCTGCTAAACTGTTGAAGAAAAATGAGGTAGTATTGACCTACTTCGGGGACGGCGCCACGAGCAAAGGCGACTTTTATGAGGCGCTCAACTTTGCCGGCGTGTTCCGACTGCCGGTCATTTTCGCCTGCATTAACAACCAGTACGCGATAAGCCTGCCCCGCGAAAGGCAGAGCGCAGCCCGAACGCTTGCACAGAAAGCAATAGCGGCAGGCATAGATAGCATCCAAGTGGACGGCAACGACGTTTTCGCATGCTACCGCGCCACGCAGCAGGCCGTTGAGAGGGCACGCAAAGGCGAGCCGACTCTAATCGAGTTTTACACCTACAGGATGGGCGACCACACCACGTCAGACGAGGCCTCGCGCTACCGCAGCGCCAAAGAAGTCGCGCGCTGGGCAAAGCGCGACCCAATCTCCCGGCTGTCAAAATACGCCCTAGGGAAGAAATTGTGGAACAAACAGCATGAACAAAAAATCTGGAAACTGGCCCGCAAGCGCATCAGCGACGCGGTTGCAAAAGCAGAAGCAATCGGCACGCAACCAATAGAGGACATTTTTGCCTACACATACTCGCAGCCCACGCCGAGGTTGCGCGAACAGCTGGAGGAAGCAAGAAAAGAGGCTGTGTGACATGGCAGTAATGAACATGGTTGACGCGCTTAATTCCGCGTTAGACAACGAGCTAGAGAGGGATCCGCGCGTTGTCGTTCTGGGCGAGGACGTCGGGCGCGACGGCGGCGTCTTTAGAGTCACTCAAAGCCTGCTGAAAAAGTACGGCGAGCTCCGGGTCGTAGACACGCCGCTCGCCGAGAGCGCGATCGTCGGCGCTAGTCTTGGGATGTCGCTCAACGGCCTCAAGCCCGTCGCGGAAGTCCAGTTCGACGGATTCACCTACGCGACGTTTGACCAGCTGTTCTCGCACGTGGCAAGAATGAGGACGCGGACGAGGGGGAGGTTCACCGCGCCGCTCGTCGTCAGGTTCCCTTACGGCGGCCTCGTACGAGCGTTGGAGCACCACTCCGAATCTCCCGAAGCGTTTTTCTGCCACTTTCCCGGATTAAAAGTTGTAGCGCCTTCCTCCCCCTATGAGGCAAAAGGCCTGCTGATAGCGGCGATCCGCGACCCTGACCCAGTCATTTTCATGGAACCCAAACGGTTGTACCGCGCGATCAAGGAAGACGTCCCGGAAACGCCTTACATAATACCTCTTGGAGAAGCCCGCGTTGTGCAGGAAGGCTCGGACGTCACGATTGTTTCCTATGGGTCGATGCTCCAGTCCTGCCTCGAAGCAGTAAAATTAGTGGCAGGCGCGGCTTCCTGCGAAGTGATCGACCTCCGCACCCTGACGCCTTGGGATGAAAGGACGGTCATTGATTCAGTCGGCAAGACAGGCCGGCTCGTGATCGTGCACGAGGCTCCGCGCAACTGCGGGCTGGGTGGGGAGATCGCCGCCACGATCCAGCAAAAGTGTTTCTACAAGCTGAGCGCGCCTATAGCGCGCGTTACCTCGTGGGACATCATCACTCCGCTGCCGAAGATGGAAACCCGCCACTTCCCGAGCGTCTCCAGAATAGCAAAAGCAATAATAGAGACTGCTACCTTACAGTGAGCGCATGGCTACAGACTTTCGTTTTCCGGACGTGGGCGAAGGAATAACAGAGGGAGTTGTAGTCCGCGTGCTTGTAAAGGAGGGCGACCGCGTGGAAGAGCACCAGCCGCTCATGGAGATAGAGACAGACAAGGCCGTGGTGCAAATGCCATCCCCGGCTGCGGGCACAATACTTAAGGTCTACTTCAAGGCAGGAGACCGCGTCAAGGTAGGCTCCACCCTTCTGACAATCGGGGAAAAAGGCGAGAAGGTAACAACAACACCAGCACCACCAGTTGTTGAGCAGCAACCACCAGCGCCCGGCGCTCAGAGAAAGACCGGCGTCGTCGGCGAGCTGCCAGAGTCGCTCTCGGAAATGTTGGGAACAACAAGAACAACATTGCCAGCCCAACAAATGCGCGCGGCACCCACCACCGGTGCGCGTGTGCTCGCAGCCCCGTCGGTGCGGCAGCTAGCGCAGCAGCTAGGAGTCGACCTGACCGCGTTTGCAGGCACCGGCCCGGGTGGAGTTGTGACCGCTGAAGATGTGAAAAAAGCCGCAGCTGGTAATGAACAAAAAACACCACTTCCAGTTCCTGCCGTTCTGACGGCGGCGCGGCAGGCCACAGCGACACAGGTACAAGAAGCAGCCAAGCCCAAAGTGCAAAAGAAGTACGACTTTTACGGGTACATCGAGCACTTCCCGCTCACGCCGCTGCGCGAGACGATAGCGAAGCGGATGGTCCAGTCCAAGCTCACCGCGCCCCACGTCACCCACATGGACGAGGCCGACGTGACCAATCTCTGGCGCGTGCGCGAACAGGAAAAAATCAAGGCTTCTGGAAAGGGAATCAAGCTGACCTTCCTGCCCTTCGTGATCAAGGCGTGCCAGCACGCGCTAGAAGAGCATCCCTTTGTTAATGCGATGTGGAGCGAGGGCGAGATCATACTCAAGAAGTACTACAACATCGGCTTCGCCGTAGATACAGAGGAAGGCCTGATCGTGCCGGTGGTAAAGAACGCCAACATGAAGAGCATCCTCGACATCGCCCGCGAGGCCGAAGACCTCGCGGACAGGACACGCAAACGTACGGTGGACTTGGGCGACCTGAAAGGAGGGACGTTCACGATCACCAACGTTGGCTCTCTTGGAGGATTGTTCGCCACGCCGATAATCAACTTCCCAGAAGTCGCAATCCTCGCAACTGGAAAGATCTATGACAAGGCAGTGCCGCTCGACGGCGAAATAGTCGCCCGGAAAGTAATGCCGCTATCGCTGGCTTTCGACCACCGCGTGTTCGACGGCGCCGAGGCCGCTCGCTTTACCACAGACCTGATCGGGCTGCTGGAAAACCCAAAGGAACTGCTGAAAGAGCTGGAAAAGGCGAAGACTTATAAACCATAGAATGCGCTTCAGCCCCGTACTGAGTCACGCGTACCGTAAAACAAGTCTAATCTATAAAGGCTCTTCATAGCTGGGGTAGCTGTAGCCGCCGGGCAGTTCTACCTCTGCCACCCGCGAGAGGTCGCTGAGCGAGTTGGCCTGCAGGAAACTTGTCGAGATGGTGTATAGGTTGTCGCCCATGTAGAGCGAGCGGCGTATTGTGGACAGGTAATCGTAAGCGTCGCTCTCTTGGGAGTGGGTTACTTTTCCTCTCAACTCCAGGGCGTTCTCGCCCTTTGCCGGGTCGATGTTGAACACGTACGCTCCATTCCAGTAGCCCCCGCGGACGGGCATGCCCACCGGCGTGTCGGGGTTGGTGTACACGCTGAGCGGCAACACCAACAGGTTACGCTCCTTGCTGAACAGGAAAGCGTGGTGGTCGCGCAGCGCCTCCGAATCGGTGCCGCGGTCGCCCACCTCTAACTTGGACAATTCCTTCGGGTTGCTTACGTCGCGCACGTCAAAGAGCGATATCTTGACTCCCTTGAAGCGCGCCCAGCCGCCCGACGGTTCCTCGGTTGACTTGCCTACCCCTATCAGGTAGTTGTCGTCGTAAGGGTGTAGGTAGTCAGACACTCCTGGGATCTTGAGCTCTCCCAAAACTTTGGGGTCGTAGGGATTGCGCAGGTCGATCACGAAGAGCGGGTCGATGCGCACGAAGGTGACGAGGTAGGCGCGGTCTCCCACGAACCTTGCTGAATAGATGCGCTCGCCGGGCGCCAAGTTTTCAAGTTTTCCCATGACGCTCATTCCGGCGTCGAGAACGTAGAGGTTGTTTTCCTGAGTGTCGCCCCAGCGGCCAGATGTTGTGGCGATGCGGAAATACCCGTTGCGCTCGTCCATCGAGAACTGGTTCAATGGCGAGCCGCGGACTTCGCCCTTTGTCAGGTAGTTTACAGAGCCGTCGCGCACGCCTATCTTGTGGATGACACTCTTGTCTTCCTCGGCGCGCGCCTCCTTGAGTATCTCGTTGTACTTTTCCTGAAAGCGCTGCTGCAGTTTTGCTATCTCTTCAAGCCCTATTTCCTGCTGCCAGCGCACCACCACGTCTTGGATTGCCTGCCTCTTCTCGTACGAGGGCCTGCCAGACAGCCTAGCAAGTTCTATTTCTGATACGTACTTTTGCGGCATTGCCGGCATAATGATCTCGTCAAGAATGCGGTTAAACACGTAATCCACGGGGAGGCGCTTTGGATACGTCAGGTAGATGTTGTCCTGCGAAACGAACAGGCTGGTGGAGTAGCCGAGCAGGAACACCTTGTTCTGCACGCGCGAGTCATCCTGCCTGACGTCGAGCGAGACCATGTTGGTGAACTGGAAAGAGGAGTCGGGCGTGTCAAAGTAATATACTTCAGGGAAGCCTGACTGGTAGGGCGAGAACCTAGGCAGCTCCTTCGCGTCCAGCGAGTAAACCGGCGTTGTCACGATGAAGTAGATGTGGTTTCCAATCATGCGCGAGTCGGCGTATGAGCCGTCGAACTCCAGCTCGCGGACAAGGCGCGGGTTCGCGTGGTCTGAAACGTCATAAACAATGATGCGTGCTTTGGTGCTGGTTGGGCGCGCTACAATTCCGTTGAAGCTAATGCTGCTAACGCCTGAACCAACTGCGGCTTCGAGCCCGCCCATGGGTATGGGCTCGCCGTCGTAATAGTAACTGGAGCTGCTCGTCAAGACCACAAGCCGGTCGCCGTTAACGTACAGGTTTATCGGGTTCTTTTCGCTCAGGTTGATCGTCGACACGATGCGCGCGTTTTCGGCGGGGTAGGCGTCGACTATTACAACGTTGCCGTTCGAAAGGGTGTAGACGTACTTGCCGTCGTTCTTTACAATGTCGGCCTCGTCAACGCCCGACACTTGTATGTTGGTGGTGGAGTAATCTTCGGCCCTGTCGGCCTTTGCGGTTGCTGGTGCCATGCCGCCGGCGGATATTCCGGCACTAGCGCCGGCAATACCTTCCGATACTCCCAACCCACCATAACCGTACCCGCCAAATTGGGTGTTTGACTTGATGAAGTCGCGCAGCTCCTGCTCCGAGGTAAACTTTTTCAGGCCAGCGCCAGCAGCAAGGTTTTGCTGGTTGAAGGCAAACGAGAAAACAAAGAAAGCGACTATTACAACAATGGAGGCTGCGAGCCCGACATTACGCATGCTCAAAGAATATCAAGCCGGCCTTTTAAACGTGCCATTTTATTGCGGTAAAGGCCGGCGGTTTGACTCACCTTTCGCTAATGAACTTGTGGATGTACCAACCCGCTAGGCCGCCGATGATCGGCCCGATGATGAAGATCCACAGGTTGTTCAGCGCCACTCCTTGCTGGAACACCGCTGGCGCGAGCGAGCGCGCCGGATTCACTCCGGCGCTGCCCAGCGGGACGCCAACGAGGTGCACCATGAACAGGGCGAACCCCATTGCCAAGGGCGCGTGCTCCGACTTGCGGCTAGTCACGCTGAATATTACGAAGACGAGCAGCGCTGTCAGCACCACTTCTAGGATAAGCAACGTTGCGAGTGCCACTGGCGCCTGCGCGCCGTTTGGCGCAACGAGCGCGAAAGTGCCGTTCCCACCCAGCCCGTTGGCTGCCATCGAATAGCCGGGTATGCCTTGGGTGGCAAGCAGTAATACTGCGCTGGCGATTACCGCCCCGACCACTTGGGCCACCAGGTAAGGAGCTACGTCCTTCCTGTTCATCCTTCCCGACGCGGCCATCGCTATGGTTACTGCGGGGTTTACGTGCCCTCCGGATATGGGGCCTATTGCGTAAACCACGGCCATGAGCGTCATTCCAAAAGCAAAGCTGACTGCGAGCCAGCCGGCTCCCAGCCCGACGTTGAGCAGGCCCGCCCATGTGGCCACCGAAGTCCCGATGAATACTAGGGCGAAGGTGCCAATCAGTTCGGCCAGGTATTTTCCGTAACTAGATTTTGCCAAAATATCACCCTTTAGAGTTTGATAGGATTAGATTCCTGACCCGGTATTTAAAGAGGTTGGTTGCCGCCGCTCACGCAAGGTAACGGACAAGTACTTCCTGCTCGCCGCCAATATTAATGGGCCGAAAACATAGGTTTATAAGCAAACCTTATATAATATAAGTAACAATAAGTAT
>JACOVT010000063.1 GCA_016177165.1 Microcaldota archaeon | reverse complement strand
GCGCGCGCCCCCGCCTTCGCGCGCCGTCCTCTGCCTGATCGCGGCCGCGAGCGTCAATTGACGCGCGGTGCGCAGCGTTTCCCTTGTGAGCGACCGCTGTTCGTCACGCGCCTTACGCGCCGCGATCGCTTGGTCAAGCAAAGCGCCAGCCTCGTGTTCCTTCTGCCTGAGCCGGCGTGCTTGCTCAGAGCCCCGCAGCTCCTCAATTGCTCTGGTGAACGGGTGCTTCTCGCCGGCTGCGGCCAGCTCGTCAGCCCGCCTTATCACTCGCCGGTTGTTGCGCATGATGAATATCCTCAACCCCCATTTTGCGCTTTCGTACTCGCGCTGTGCAGCCAGCTCGGCCGCCAGTTCGGGGTTTCTAGCCGCTTTCCTCGCGTCTGCCAGCGCCTTGTTGAGTCGCGGGTCGCTCACACCCCTGGCGCGCAGCTTTTGCTGCAGCCGTTCCAGCTCGCTGGCTACATTGGCAGCAGCCTCCACTGCCTTGCCTGTTTCCGGCCGGCCGGGTGGTAAGGTGGTAGATGGTGGTATCCTGTAAGCAGGATGTGCAGGGCGCCTGAGCTCTTTAGCGTCTTGCGCAGCAAGCCGGCCTGCCTTAACCAGATCGTCAGGAAGAATTATAGTGGTTCCTGAAGAGGCCAGCCGCCTCAGTATATGCCCTGCATCTTGGTCGCTGGCGCCTGCAGCTACGAGTCGTTCCTTGGCAGCCGGGCTGTCCACCCGGATGCGCAGCACCTGCTTTAAGCGAGGCCAGTTGTCATCAACAGCCTGCGAGGCCAGTTCAGCATGCCCGACCCCGATCTCGCGCCTGACGCGGTCGGCGATAAGCGGCGCGCGGGCCAGCAGCGACTTGAGCGCTTCTGCCTCCTCACGGCTTTCCTTCTCTGAGCCTGCCAGCTCAAAGCCCACACCACCGTCCTTACGGGCGCGCACCCTGATGCCCGGGCCGCCGCGCTCGTGGATCGCCTCGGCGATTGCTGCTGCAGCCTTCTGCACGCCCCCGACGTCAACCTCTGGCTCTGGCGCGGGTTTCCTCTTCCAGCGAAAAAGGCCCAGGTCCACGATTACATTATTACGTTTGTGCGTATAAAAGCTCTAGAAGCGGCCAAGCTCTCGCTAGAGCATGAGCGGAAAAAAGAAAGAAAAAGGGAAGGCGACGCTAGCGCCGCCTTGCTGGTTTGACTCCCTTGCGCACCACGCGTTCGGTCTCGCCAAAGATGGACTCGAACATGCCCGGGTGTTGCGATGCCGTCCTTGCTATCTGGTCCTTCAACCCCAGACCGATCGCAATGCCGACGCCGATGCCTATGGCGATTCCGGCCGCTGCCACGAACCACTTGAACGCGTCTGACAGTATGGACACGTCGACGCGGGGCAGTATCTCGGGCAATGCGGTCACTATCGCGGCATATGCGACGAACACCTGCACCACTATCGCGGCCATGTGCGCAGCCGGGACCTCTTCGCTCCTGCGAACCACGTCAGCCAAGTATCTGGCCAACACGAGTCCTGCTATCAGCACTATCAAGCCCACTATCAGGTGCGGCACGTAGAACACGAAGCCCATTATAATGGGTCTCAGTTCCTGGAGTCCTGTGCCGGAATTTGCCACGCCGGCGCCTATGAATCCGAGCACGATGAACACGCGCAGCAGCAACGCCACGACGCGGGTCATGCTAAAGCCCGCCACTTCGAACGGGATTCCCCTGTCCTTGAACGCCTGCTCGAGCTTCACGCGCTTGAATATCTCTATCACAACGCGGGCGACAGCCCATGCTATGATCCATCCCACCGCCAAGAAGACAAGCACGATTATCGCTGCTTTAACTCCCTCTACGGCGTTGAGACCAAGGCTTTCCAGGTGGCCTTTGAATGCCTCTATCAAATCTACAGCCACTGTTACACCTCCACCTCAAACACAGAAACCGGGTTTATAAACCAGACGGAACCCACACCCTCCCGCCCACCCGCGGCACCAGCCAAACGCAAGACCATACCCCCATTGCCAGTCCAGCACGAAGCCGCACAGTTGGTTGTCCTCACACATAAAGAAGACTACGCTAACTCCTGATTTTGTTGTTTGTGAGTGGGGTGGCCCGTGTAACTAAATAACAATAGAAACACCAGCACTGGTTTGTATCTCATCCAGCAACCAACCCTAATCCAGCACGAAACCGCGCATTACTTTTCGGCTTGCTTCAAAACGTGACTAGCACCCTTCACCGCAATCCCCACAAGCGTGTTCTTGCTATCGAGAAGGAACAAGAGCGACACGGGCTCGCTAACGTGCTTGATCTCGATGGCGCGGTACTCTGGCAAAGGATCCTTTATAAAAACAGTGTCTGACTCCGGATTGTAGGAATGCTCCCTGAAGTATGCTCTATTAGTTGATCCTAAAGATAGTCCTGAGGGCGGAACCCCTACCGGCACAACCTTTACAATTGTATTAAAGCTAATATTGTTGAGCGTGTAACTGCTAGTTTCCTGCCCTATTGCATGAAGAATATGCTGCCCATTATTAGCACGCGTATTCTATATCAACGAAAGGCGGTGCCACTAGTATATTTTTTACGCGCACGAACACGCTATTGTTAAGGAAGTATAGGGCACCCTTATTTAACATCGCGCGCTTTTCCACTCCGCCTGAGCCTTCAACCTTTATGTTAGCTAGTTCGGGCTTGGTGAGTGGCTCTATCTGGGTGCTGTCCAAGGAGATTGTGTAATCATTGCACTTTACCGTGCCGGTGCTTCCCTGCTGCACGCTTGCCGATTTTACCGCTTCCGGGAATGGCTTTGCGTTGCAATCCACCACTAACGTGACTTGGTTGCTGTTGCGGGTCTGTTGTCCATCCTTCCATCTTATTGTGCTGTTCTTAGCAGCTTCCTTGAGCTCGACTACAATGCGGCCGTCGCCAAACGCTTTTTTCCAACTGGTCCTGAACAAGTCTGACGTGCTGTAGTCGTTTACTAGCACGCGCACGTAGCCATCCGTGTAAATCCACTCATCGTCAAGGAACCATATCGATAAGTCACCATAGTTTTTAGAAGTGCACGAATAGGAATCTCCCAACAGAAGAGTTAATTTTTGAGCACCGTTGACTACCTTTGCCTGAGGCGTTTCATTTGCAGTTTCTTCTACTTGTTTGGACGTCAAATTTTTAGCATCTTTAATCTGATCTGGTGTTTTTTGCTCATTAGCTGCTGGCGCGGTTACTGTCTGACTACTGTTGCTTGGCTCAGGTGCTTGTGCCTGTGTTTGTTTTATGACATCCGCTGCGTGGCCCGTTGCTGAGGTGTTTTGGGTGCCGCTCGAAACGCAGGCCGAGACTATCACAACACCCACAAGAGCCAAAACAGCCAATATTTTTTGCACAAAAGATTGCGTTAAACTGGGTATTTAAAGATTTTGCAACTCAAATTAACCCAGAACGGGTTGTATTTGTGGAAACAACAACTATCAATGCCCAAAGCAACCAAAAAACTACTAGCGAGCTTTCTCTAAACTTTAAACAATATCACCGTGTGAAATCCCCGCACTGAAGTGCGGGGGGATGAAAGAACCGTTGGGGGAGAGTTCTAGTCGGGCGTTCTCGGCTTGGGTGGTTCCTCCTAAACCTTCCTCTTTGGGCAGTTGCAATTGAATACTCATATTTGTCATATTACTTAGGAACCCCTTTCAGGCCAGTTATCCAAATACCCGCCACACGATTATCCTTACTAACCTCAAAAATAACATGATACTCTCTTTCATCTTCAAGACAGCAAATAACCATATAGAAATGCTTCTCCCTTTACGGGCGCGCCTATTGATAGGTTGGGCGCAGGTCTGGCTAATAATGGTATCCCACAGTCTATTACAAAATTTGTAGAATCAGCATATT
>JACOVT010000062.1 GCA_016177165.1 Microcaldota archaeon | reverse complement strand
AGTGGAAGCAGAGGATGTTTGACGGTTCCCATTCTACGTTCGAAGCTGTCAAGCGGCCGAACACCGTGGAAATAATAGCCACCCGCGGCAACCGCATACTCGTCGCGCTCCAGAAACAGCCGCGAGGAAAGGCTTTCTACTGTTTCTTTGGCGGCAGGCAGGACCGTGGAGAGACGCCTCTGCAGGCGGCAAAGCGCGAGCTGCTCGAAGAAGGTGGTTTGGCTTCGGAGGACTGGGAACTGTTCAGGACTTACGAGCCTTCTTTCAAGATAGACTACAAGTGTTACCTGTTCATGGCCCGGGACTGCAGGCGCATTTCACTGCCCAAACAGGATGTGGGGGAAAGGATTAGGGTAAAGAGCGTCAGCTTCGCGGAGTTTTTCAGGCTGGTTGCCTCCGAAAACTTTAGGGGGATAGACGCGGCGGTCGACCTGCTCCGCACAAGGCTAGACAAGCGAAAGCTGGGGTTGTTCAGGAAGAAGCTGCTAGGCTAGCCTTTTATTGGCCGGCGCGCAAATACGCACGTGGCAAAGGTAAGCGGGAACTCATGGTTCGTCTACATTGTTGTGCTGCTTGCGGCAGCCGTGGCGGTCTGGGGTGCCGTGACAGGGCCCAAGTACGGCGGCGAGGTGGTGCAGATGTGGCTCGAAGACTATGAGAAAGAAATAAGTGCTGGCGAGCCGGCAAGCTTCACCCTCGTGCTGCAGAGCAACGCCTCAGAGACAAAGCGATATCAAATGGGAATAATGCTGGATGGCATCCAAAAGGAAGAAGGCAACGTTTCCCTTGTTCCGGGAGAACGGCTGGAAAAGCGCTTTTCAGTTAGTGGCGTCGGGGATGGGAGACACCAGTTGAGGGTGGTGGTGTTCGACCCGTCGTTCCGTTCCGCTGACTTCGGGTCGCAGCAGCGCCCGTATTCCGTCTCATACTGGCTCGAGGTTTCGTGAGGTGCTGTGATGAAATTTGGTATCGTTGAGTACGGCCAGAAGCTCTCTAACATCGTGGAAAAGGAGATATCTGAAGAGGTGGCGAACTGCAGCTTTGTGAAGAAGCAAGCGTCTGACCTGTTTGACCTGCTGGCGTTCGCGCGTAAACTGTCGCAGGAAACAGACCAGGTGATCATGCTGGTCGAGCTCGAAGAGGAGCAGAAGGCCCAGAACGACGCTTTTTACAACGGGCTTGCCGTTCTGGAGGCCGAGACCGGGAAGCCGATATTCAAGCTGGTTTACCAGCAGGGCGAGGCTGGTGAAAAGGAGGCGCGCAAGTTCGCACGCTCGATCCTCGAGCAGCTGTTCGGCAAAAAGAAGGAAGAAGAAACAACAACCGAGGAAGATATTCCGGAATTGGGAGAGGAAGAAGAGGATTTCGAGCTCGAGGGAGTCGAGGACGAGGATAAATAGTTAGCTAGAACTCGGCCAGCTTCTTCTGCGTTTTCTGCTCCCTGACTCGGGCTGCGGTTTCCCATGACTGGCGCACGAACTCGGGATACCCTTTTCCGTGCATGCATTTTTCAAGGAATTTTATTGCCTCGGGGTCATGGGCGTAGCCGTTGCCCACCCGCACGCCAAACTTTTTCTCTATTGCGCGTGTGTGCTTGTCCCTCTCGCGCTTTGCTATTATTGACGCTGCCGAACAAGAAGGATGGTTGACGTCTGCCTTGTGCTCGCAAACGATTTCGGCGTCTATCTTGGTATACCTGCGGATGCGCTTCAGGAACTCGCCGGCGATCGGGTCGGGCGCGTCCACCACCACGCGGTCAGGCTTGGCGCGGAAGAACTCGATGAGCTGGGAAATCTTCAACGCCTCCAGCTCGTTGAGCGACATGAACCTGCGTTTAGAGTCTATCTCCATGGCCGTCACTTCAATGAAGTGTATTTCTTTCGCCATGCTTTTGATCAGCTTCTCGAGAACCGCGCGTTTTTTTTGGGGCACCTGTTTTGAGTCCTTCACGCCAGCAGCCTTGAGGGATGGCTCGTCTTTCGAGTCCACTAGAACGCCCGCGATGAACATGCTTCCGATGACCGGCCCGCGGCCTGCCTCGTCCACGCCGAGTATGAGCACGAGTGGATAAGGAAGCAGGAATAAAAAAGAGTTGTGCGCTACCAACCTGTGCAAACAATAGAAAACGGGCTAAGGCTTTCTGTTCCCGGTGGGGTTTTCTACAACCCGCTCATGTCCCCCGATCGTTGGCTGTCCGCGCGCGTTCTTGAGGTGTTGCTCCCAAAAGGAGCCGACGTGCTGGACCTGCTCTGCGCCTCGGGCGCGCGCGGATTGGGGTACGCAAGGGCGGGCTTTGACGTCCACTTGAATGACGCCAGCCCGACGGCCGTGAGGGCAGCGAAGGCAAATGCCCGGAAGAACGGGCTGTCCTGCTCGTTCTCTTGTGAGGAGGCCAACCGCTTTATCCATGCGAGCAAGCGCAGGTTTGACGCAGTCGACTGCGACCCATTCGGCTCTCCTGCCCAATTTTTGCAGCACATGTTTAGGGTTGTAAAGCCCGGCGGTTTGATCTTCCTGACCGCGACCGACCTTGGGGCGCTGGAAGGCGCGTTCCCGGAGACCTGCTTCAAGAGGTATGGCATAACTTCGTGCGCCACGTCTTTCGCGCCGGAAATGGGTTGCCGCAACCTGATCGCGTCAGCTTGGCTGGCGGGCGCGCGCTTCGGCCGGGGCGTGCGTCCATTCCTTTGTTATGCGCGCAGGCATTACGTGCGCGCCTTCCTGCAGGTCTCGTACAGCACCAAACCCGACAACATTGGCTGGATGTCATATTGTGGCAAGTGCGAGTATAGGGGAACAAGGAAATGGAGCGAGCTGCCGGCTGTCAAGTGCGCTTGCGGTTCTGCTTTATCCTGGGGCGGCCCGACGTGGACTGGCACGCTAGGCGATGCCAAGATAGTGCGCCGCCTGTACGAGCAGACGGGCGAGCCGATGCTTGAAGTGTTCTCTCAAGAATGCGGAATACGCGAGCCATACTATGACCTGCATGCGTTCGCGCGGGCGCGTGGGAGGGAAGCAGAAAGCACCGAAGCAGCGATAAGCAGGCTGCGCAGGCGAGGATGCCAGGTTTCGCGTACCATCTTCAGCGGGCACGGCGTGAGGACGGACGCTCCTGTTGGAAAGATATCACTTTGAGCAGCGATATTGTCATCTCACATAGCCTTGGGTTCTAAGAAATCTTAAAGCTCTAAGAGTTAACTTGCTTGGGCGGGAGTCGCTTTCTATCTCTTTCAACACCTGGGTTGAGGTCGGTCTGATTCCGTGTTCACTTCTATACCTTTCCACGATATTAGCTACTCTATCTAACTCATGTCCTAACTCTTGTACTTTTCTAGAATTAATGGGCCTCGATCTAGACGCTGTTGCTCTTCTAGATCTCATCACCATTTCATGGTATATAGGTGATCGTGTTGGCATCTAGAACACCGCCCTGAATGCTGCGGCGATGAGGATGAGGATTGCTATCACTAGCAGCACGTTCAAGACTGTCTGGGCGTCCCAGCCGAACACGAACGTCTTCTTGTCAAGAGTTACGATGAATTGGGAATCGAGCGAGCCCGTGACGAACCCGATTTTCTCGGCTGTCACGTTGTAGTGGTGTGTTCCCTGCTCGGTCGCGAAGAACTTGGTGGAATACTCGCCAGTTGTGCTCTGGAACGCTTGTGCCACGCTCCTCCTTCCGCTCGGGTCCAGTATCGTCGCCTCGACTTGCACTCCTGACTCGACGTCGCCATGCTCGTTCCTCACGTTGAACGCCAGCGTTACCGGCTCTCCGGACTTTTGGGTGATCTCGCCGGAGGAGTTTGGGGTTATGACGTCGATGAAGAGGCGCTTCTTTGACACCGCAAAGTCGACGCGGTCCTCTGTTGTGGCGTTCCCCAGACCGGCTATCACGCGAAGCGAGTAGGCCCCTTCGGGCAGCGGTGGAAGCGATGAAGAGTACTCGCCGAACTGCTCGTACTCCATCAGGATCTCTTGGGTGCCGAGCAACGCAATAGCTGAGGCGTCGGTCACGGGCTGGTTGTCCAGCGTGATTTTGGCGCGGACTGCCAGCGCGGCGTTCTCCGGGTAGACGCGCGGCAGCGGCGTTATTATGCTGGCGAGGAATGACGGCCTGAATTCGGCCTGCGGTCCTACCGCGAACGATATGCTGGCGCTGCCGCTGCGTGTTCCTTTTGTCGAGCTGACGTTTAGCACGTACTCGCCGGGCCCGCTCACCACGTTGTCAGCAGTGTAATAGTAGGGAGTTTCGCGGAATGAAAGCCGGGTGGCGTTCTTGCCGAGCAGTGTAACGTTACCTTGTAGCGTGGCGCCTGTCAGTATGTTGTTGTTTTCGTCCTTCACGACTATCACGACCGGCGGGGTGACGTTCTCGGCCTCATAGAGCGTGTTTTGGGGTGACACGATTATTACTGCCAGGCCCTGCCCGCCCGGCTGGGTTACCGTCCCGCCGGTTACGTTGCCTATTGTGATGCTGAAGGTCGCGCTCGCGGAAAGGGTTCCCTTGCGGGCGTTTATGGTAAAGCCGTGCTCTCCCGGAGTTGCAAACCTGAAGGACGACTGGTAATAGAAAGGGGTTTCCGAAAATGTCAGTGGCTGCAGCATGGTGGTGTTGCCGTCAAACCTGCTCACCGTTCCGGTCAGGTTGGCCTTTGACACCAGCGTTCCGGACACGTCCTCTACTTGTACCTGCACTGGTGGGGCTGCGTTCGCGTTTGGGTATGCGATCTGGTCAGGGCTCAGCAGGCGTATGACTAGGCCGTCGGACGTTCCTCCGGGCGTGCCTGGCGGCGGGAGTATTGTGAAGGAGAGTGTGCTGCTCGCGGACAAGGCGCCCTTGCGTGCTACTATCGCGACTTGATAGTCGCCTGTCTCGGGATACTCATACTCGCCTTCGTAATAGAATGGGGTTTCCCTGAATTCCACTGGAACGGTTGGCGTGGCGTTGCCGCCGCCCCTTTCCGGAGCAGGCTCGGTGCCGGGCTCGACAACGCTTGCGGTGACGGTCGCTCCTTGGACAAGGCTTCCGGACTCGTCTGTGACAACCACCCGCATTGCGGGCGTGTCGGAGATGCCCTCATAAGAGGATTCGGACGGGGACTGGATCGTTATGCGCAATCCCGACTCGACGTTTTGGCCCGGCTGTGCAGGCTGCGACACTGTGACGTTTTGCGAGTCTTCGACCGAGAACGACTGGTATTTAGCCTTTATGCGCACCTTGTAACTTCCGGGTGCGGAGGGCGCCTTTAGCGAGCCCGAGTAGATGTCCAGCGCGTTTACGCTCATTCCTGTTTGCGACACCGCCACGCCATTGGAGTCCTCAAGAGCCGCGGTAAGCGTGGCGTCCCTCAGTGTTTCGCCTGACAGCACCAGCACTGCGCTGACTGGTATTGTGGCGTCTGGCGCGAAGCGCTGCAAGTTTTCAGGGGAGTATGTTATCAGGTAGGGCTGGTCACCCCGCGCGATAGAGAAGGTGCATGACGAGCTCTTTGGCTGCAGGTTCTGTGCCGTGTTGTCTGCCGTAAAAGTCGCGAGCTGGTTGCCAAGAGGCAGCCTCACCACCCTTGTGAAGTCGCAGCCCAGCCCGATTCCCCTCTTTAGCTCGTAGGTGAATCCCCCGACTGTCGCGGTGACCTTTGTGCCAGAGCAGTATAAAGTCTTGTCCTGCTTGTTGACCGCCGAGTAATACCCGGCTGCTGCCTTGAGCTCGATCCAGCCGTACTGGTCCACCTGCGCGCCGCATGCGGGTTTTATTGTGGCGCGCGTGACCTTGTAGTTCTGCAGCCTGTCGGCGTTGTTTGCAATGTTGGGGTCGATGAAGCCGTTTGGATCCACTCCAACAGCGATCGTGTAACTGCCTTCGTCAGCGGGCGTCCAGCCATGCGGCCCGCCAAACTGTTTCTGCTTGAGGATGCGGCTGGTTGCGAAAGCGTACCTCTTTTCCGAGTCGGCCGGCTGCACTTGGTTTGTGAACTTGTAGATGCTGGTGGCCTTGTTGTTCGAGTCGATCACGACAAGTTCCACGTCGTAGCTCTGGCCTGCCAGAAGGGCGCCTGAAAGCGACACGGTTACCGTTATGCTGGTTTCCTCGTTTACCGTGCCGACTTGGGGGCTTACTTCCTTTATCT
>JACOVT010000061.1 GCA_016177165.1 Microcaldota archaeon | reverse complement strand
CGCCACGAACTATCGCAGGCTTTCCGGTTAGAGCATCCCGAGCGCTAACTCTAAAGTAGGCAGTCTGGCCGGCACTCGGGGAGGTCAATGGAACAGAGCGCGCCGCGTCGCTGAACACCCCAATTTTCACGGTTGAGTTAAACGAGTAAAGAGAACGCAGCGATTGCAGCGTATCTAACTTGTACTTCCTGCCGTTCCACTCGTCAAACCACTCGACCTTATGTCCCACTAGGGAATCGCCTTCCGGCTTGAACCCGACGAGGTCGCCCTCCCTAGCCCCTAGGAGTGGCTGGCCTTGTAATTCCTGCGGGGTTGCGCTAAGCAGCTTGCCGCCAACGGTCTCCCGGGTCATAAACCTAAACGTCACGTTCACCTCACCCGGGACGGGAATCAGGTCGCCCCCACCGCCAGGCCCAGTTGAAGCAACGCTTTCAAAATTGCCGTTCTTGACATCGCTCGTAGGCTGGCCGTTCTTGATGGTGCGGACGTCATCCACGAGCGAGTACCAGCCCAGCCCGTAATCGGTGGTGTGCTGCCTGAAGCGTATGCGCACGCTCCTGCCCGCAAACTCCGATGCGTCAATCGTGCGGGCATACCACTGCCCCGGGGCTCCACCCGTGGTTTCGGTAATCAGCACCTGCCCTGTGCTGGCGTCCAATAGCTCGAATGTGAACTGCAATCGCGCGGCCTCATCAAGCTGGGCCCACTCGATCAAGTCCCCAGTCAAGTTAAAAGGCGAACTGGTGGCATTGCCCTCGTGCAGGTACCCGCCGGCACCGTTGGAGCGCACGTTCAGCGCATGGGTCGGCGAAGGGAAAACCAGCACCTTCGTGTCCGGCTCGCCTGAAAAAAGGGTCCCTTGGGTCATTATGCCAGGCACCATCGCGCCAGTATGCACGATCGAACCGTACGCATCCGGCCAAGACACCTCTTCCTGCGCTGAAAAGCACCAGCCCGGAACGCAGGAACCATTTCCTATTGCTCCGCCAGCGCCCAAGTTAGTGACGTCCCAGATGCGTGCCGTGCCGTCCCACGATGACGAGGCGATCATCTTCCCGTCAGGACTCCACTCCAAGGCGTGGATAAGTTTGGCGTGGCCGGCAAGCACGCTAACCTCTTTTTTTGAGTTAATGTCCCAGACGTGCACCGATTCGGCGTACTCAAGATTCTCGTACGACGCGTACGCTATTTTCGAGCCGTCCGGGCTCCAAGCCACCTGGTTTACCGAGCTGGACGCGCTCATGTTTAGAAGCGAAACCCAAGGTGATACGCTCCACACCCGAACGGCTTTGTCGCGGGATGCAAACGCAATCTTGGACCCATCATGGCTCCAAACGGCTTTATTAACGGCAGGACTGCTGTCGGAATCGGAGTTGTTGAACCAGACCAAGAGAATGTTGCCCCGCAAAGCGGAATTCCATATTTTTGCGCTGCCGTCATCCGATGAGGTTGCTATCTTGGACCCGTCAGGACTCCACTCTATCGACCTGATTGCATCGTAATGCCCTCCAATGTTATCTAGAGCCTGCCCTGTTGACGCGTCCCATGTTATAAACGTCCCGTTGCCGTAGCCGGAAGCCACCCGGCGGCCATCAGGGCTCCACGCTACCGCAAATATGTAGTCCCATGGGGCCTCGGTCGTCATGTTTTTGAGTAGAGTCCAGGATGCTGCGTCAACGATTAGGAGATCTCCCTTTATGTTATTCGACTGCCCTGAGTCCACCCCTTCGAAAAGCAGTTTCGAGCCGTCAGGACTCCATTTTACGTAGTCTGGGGAGCCGTATCGTGTTGTCGAAGATACCTGGCTCCAACCAGCCGTCTCAAATACAACCAATGACTGTGGCCGGCCATCTACAGATAAAACTATTTTTGAACCATCAGGACTCCATTGCACCGACCTGACGCCGCCTTGAGACCCCGACACCGAGCCAGGAAAGTCGATTACTTTCAATTCGCCGGCAACAGCGAGAGGGGCCAGCAGCAACAGGACCCACAAACCAGCCAGTTTCATCAAGAGGTACACGAGCGGGGGCCATAAAAAGCTATACGAATTCGACGCCGGCGTACTCCTTCTTGAACTTCTCGTAGCGCTTGAGGTTCTTCTCCTCCAGGGAGGGGGCTGACTCCTTGAGGGCGCGCTCCAAGTGGGACCATGACACCATCTTGCTCTGCTTGTCCTCGCGCAGCGCGTACATGGCTGCCTCGCGCACAACGCCCGACAAGTCCGCGCCCGAGTAGCCGTCGGTGACGGCAGCAATCTTTTCCAGATCGACGTCTTTGCCAACAGGCATGTGCTTTGTCTGGACCTTGAGTATCTCCAAGCGTGTTTCCTTGTCAGGAGCAGGAATCTGGATCAGGCGGTCAAACCTGCCCGGCCTTAGGAGCGCCGCGTCTAAGAGTTCCGGCCTGTTGGTCGCGCCGATCACCACAACGTCCTTGAGCTCCTCCAGTCCATCCATCTCCACGAGAAGCTGGTTGACCACCTGTTCTACCACATGGGTTCCGAACTCGCCGCCCCTCCGGGGGGCTATTGCGTCCAGCTCGTCGAAGAAAACAATGCATGGCGAGGCTTGGCGTGCCTTGCGGAAGATCTCGCGGATCGCTTTTTCGCTTTCGCCCACGAACTTGTTGAATATTTCCGGGCCCCTTACGGAGATGAAGTTGGCCTCGCTCTCGGTCGCGACGGCTTTTGCCAGAAGCGTTTTGCCCGTTCCTGGAGGCCCGAAGAGGAGTATTCCGCGCGTGGGCTTGATTCCCATGCGCTTGAACATCTCCGGGTACTTGAGCGGCCACTCAACCGCCTCGCGGATTTCCTTCTTGACCGGCTCCAAACCACCAATGTCACTCCAGTGGACGTTCGGGTTCTCGATCAGCACCTCGCGCATCGCCGACGGCTGGACTTCCTTGAACCCGTCGTAAAAGTCCTTGCGCGTGACCTTTATCTGCTCCAATATTTCGACAGGGATCGTCTCCTCTTCCAAGTCTATCTTGGGCAGGAACCTCCGCAATGCCTTCATCGCGGCCTCACGTGCGAGCGCGGCCAGGTCGGCCCCAACGTAGCCGTGGGTGATCGAGGCAAACTCCTCGATAGCCACGTCATCAGCGAGCGGCATGTTGCGCGTGTGAATCTTGAGTATCTCCCTCCTGCCGGTCCTGTCCGGAACGCCAAGCTCGATCTCGCGGTCAAATCGTCCGGGCCTGCGCAGCGCCTGGTCGATCGAGTTGGGCCTGTTCGTGGCGGCGATCACGATCACTTTCCCCCTCCCTTTCATGCCGTCCATCAGGCTCAAAAGTTGAGCGACTATGCGCTTTTCCACCTCCCCAATAACCTCTTCGCGTTTCGGGGCAATCGCGTCCAGCTCGTCGATGAAAATGATGCTAGGAGCATTCTCCTCGGCCTGCGCGAAGATGTTCCTTAGTTTCTCCTCGGCCTCGCCGACGAACTTTGAATTGTGCAGCACTGCTGGCATGTTTCCTCCAACAAAGTTCGAGTGTCCGTCCACTGACAGGTCATAGACTTCTAAGGGTCCCGCCAGTTTCACGCTAGTGACCTCGTCGAAGAAAACACCTCCCGCGAGGATCCTCTTTACAAAAGCAAGGCTGCTCTCGGCTTTTTCAAGGTCACTTGCTTCAAGTATTCTTTTCAGCTCGTCGGCAATTTCAACCAATGGCTTGCCTGAGCGGGCTCTTGCTTTGTCTCTTAGGTAGTACTTTATCCTCATCAGCGTGCTATGCGGCACTTCTCCTTCCTTCACATCCAGCATGCCAAACGCCCTGCCGAGCTTGCTTTGGGCCTGCCGCAGGTTTCCAGAAGCAAGCGCTAACCGGATCTCTGAGAGCATCTCACTCAATTCCTTTAGTTGGGCCAGCCTTTTGTCGAAATAATGGGTGAGCGCTTCTAGCTTCCTGTAAGTGATGCTATCCCTCTGCGATATGTACCGCTCGAATTCTCCCTCTGGCAAGTGGATACCATAACGCATCCTTAGCGCAAGCTTTAACTCTTTAAGGCAGGGAAGCTTTGGAAGAGTCAAGCCATCGCCGGTTTTCTTCAAGTCGCGCGTTTTGAGCAAAGCAGCCCTTTTAGAGCTGCTCTTGGGAGAGACCAACTTTGCAAACTCGCCCCTGCTCTTTGAGCCAACTAATACAAGCACCAGCATGGGTCCATAGCTGGTCTTGTGAGGGCTTATTTTTGCCAGAATACCGAGCCGCAGCAACATGAAGCGTAGGTCTTCAAGCATCCTTCTACTCTTTGAAAAAATAGCAGGCGTGACAAAGTTGTTGTTGGCCGATGCAGAGCCGTCACCGTCAAAGTAGGCCGAAACAAAACGAGCCAGCCAAGCGGTTGGGGCCAACTTGACGAACCCCGGAGCATGGTAATCGTGGGGTTTTCGACCATTGGGCAACCCGCATACTCGCGTCAAGAACCCTGACACGATCTTGGAACTAATACTAACCTTGTTATCGCTCTCCATCACCCGAATATCGCTATCAAAGACCGACTTGACCAGGCTAGAAAAGTTGCTCCTCAATGCCGGGTCGTTGTTTGCGTAAGCAACTTCATCGCCACGCCTGCTTATGCTTCCTTCTGAAAGCATGCAACCAAGGAATTCCATGAACTCCGGCGAGTTGTGCCTTGGCAGCCTGACCCAGGCGCTTCTTGACGCGTTCCGGGCGTCAAAAAACTTGAACGCGTCCGCCTCAGCAAGCTCTTGCTCGGAAAGTTGGCTCATTAGCGCTTCTTTTTCACCAACCCTCACAAGCGTCTTAGAATTGTCGAGCTTTGAAAAGTCAAAAACATGCTCACGTCCCTCGACGTCCAGTTTTCTCACTAGCGCTATCCTGTCACCAGAGCGCAGCTCTTTGGCCCTTACCCACTTTAGCGCGTTGCCATCAACAGAAGAAAATGGCTGGTTCTCAGAAACCCGGGCCTCAAACCCGCGCGCAGTTTGCACCAGGTAGCTCTTGTCGGCCTTCATCCTCATAACGTGTGTGGCATTCGCTGGAACTACACTCAGGTTTGAGTCAGAACTAAGCACGGGAAGGGAGATACGAATTCCCTCTGCAAACCCGTTGTTGAGCACCTTGCCTTCTTTTGCAGCCTCATCAAACACCGCTTTGATTTCAGTTGTATCGCCGCTAGCAAGCTGTATTGGGGTATCGCCGGCAACACAGACTATTTCAGGCCCTTGTATGGCGTAAAAGTTGGCCTCGCTCTCGTTCGCAACCGCCTTGGCGAGCAGCGTCTTCCCAGTTCCGGGATAACCGTACAGCAGGACTCCCTTAGGCGGGTCGATCCCCACGCGCGCGAACAGTTCCGGATGCCGTAACGGCAGCTCTATCATCTCCCTTACCTTGACAACCTTGTCCCCGAGTCCTCCGATGTCCTCGTAGGAAACCATCGCCGCAGCCTCGCCTTCCTTTATTGGTTCTTCGCGTATCGAAAACTGTGTGGATTCGGTGATTTGGCAGATTCCTTTTGGCGTCACCTGCGTCACGCGGAAAAACAGCGGCTGTCCCAGCACGCCCATGAGCAGCGTGTCCCCCTTGGACACCGGCCTTCCCAAGAACTCGCGCTTTGTGTAATCAATAAAGTCGGGCTGGAAGCGGATGGCTTTCGTGGGCGCGAGTATGACCTTCTTTGCCTCGGACACGCCAGAAGCCTTGGACACCCTCACTTTTTCCCCGATGCCGGTGCTGGAGTTCTGCCTCAGCAGGGCGTCCATGCGGACGACCCCCAAACCTTCGTCCTCTGGGTAGGACTGCCAGACAATCGCGCCGGTCGATTTCTTGCCCGAGACCTCGACGATGTCGCCAGACGAGACGTCGAGCTTCTTGCGCGATACCGAGTCAAGCCTGAGTATGCCTCGCCCGATGTCGTTCTGCAGCGCCTCTTGGACCTTCAATTCAACCGTGACCGGCATGAACACATCACTCCAATACCGTATAAAATCCTGTCGTAGCGCGATCCCGCGCTGTGGCACCCAAGAAATGAACAAAAGCATCCAGTTGCGGCCCGCAAGCCAGTCGCCGCAGCTTTGCCACCAATGAAACCATTTCCTGTTCCTCCGTTCACAGCCCCACCGCTCAAATCTCCTGCATCCGTTTCGCGAGCACGCGCATCCACTCGCCCATGCATTCCTTGCGGGCCTCGTGCTCCCGTTCCATGTCGCGGAAGAACTCGCGCTCGTGCCTGAACGCAAAATCCAACAGGTCGTGCAGGAACTCGCTCTGGTTGAGCGAGCGCTCCCTCATCTCCAGCAGGTTTTGGAGCTGCTTGAGCGCGGACGCGTCCCGCCGGTACACCTTGATGGTCGTGAAGGAAACTTCAGCCACACCACTCACAAAGCATACTTGTATACAAGTATATTTATATGCTTTGCGGTTGCGGCGGGCGCTGTACAAAACTAGTCGAAGACGCTGAAGCCTTCGTCTTCTTTGCCGGTGAGCAGCTCACCAATTATGTTCGTTGAAATGAACTCCTGTATGCGGTCTCTGTCCTCTGGGAACATTGCTATTGCTTGCCTGAACTTGAGATCAGCCATATCGGGCGTAAGACTTTCTAGGCTTATCGCACCGGCCTCTTTTGCCATCTGCCCTAGCTCGTACCTCCCGAGCACTACGCGGCCGTCGTCGAATGGCGAAAGCACCCCAATATGTATACCCACCTTTGTTGCCGCTCCGATTGTATCAATCCAAGAATAAGTTGTTCCATACCTGGAGTCGTACCATTCCCTTTGAGGAATGCCGCCTATCCCCTTGCATTCTAGTATCAATCCCTTTATGCGGTTGTTTCTGACTAAGTCCATAGCCACCCATGGTGGCGTATCTGCAGATACCTTGATGTTAGCGACGTTTCGCTCGAGCGCGCTGTCGATACGTATATCCTGCACGGCAAGGACCGGGTCGCGATAGCGTAAACCTTCATCAAAGTGAATATGCGGCCAGACGCGCGCCACCGGATAGCGGCCTGGCGTATAATACGCGTTGAAGTTGGACTCCGAGCGCTTTCGCAGGCGGCTGCCGTCCCAGACGTCACCGATACAGACGTTGTAGACTCCTACTACCCCATTGCGACTGAAAGCCGAGGCGACCCTGAATGTGTTCGACAGCTGAAAAATAGCCTCAGAACCGGGCTCGTCCTTTGCCATCTGGGCGCCGACTATTATAAGCGGTTTCTGGAGTGTTGATTTGTAAAACATGCAGAACGCCGCGGCTGTTTCGGCTAGGCTGTCAGTGCCGTGCAATACGACAAAGGCGTCGTGCTGCTTGTAGACAGAGGCAATCTGGCGGGCCATCATCAGCCGTTCTGAGTGCAAAATGTCTGTTGAGTCCCTGAGGTACTTGAAGTCGTTGAGCGAGAGCTCAACTTCTTTAGACACGTTGACGCCATCAACTAGTTCTGCCGCGGATTTGGCCGGGCGGAGCGGCTTGCCTACCGAGCCGATAGTTCCCCCGGTGTTTAGCACGAACACCCTTACTTTTTCCATCAGATTTTCCCGCCGTGCTTTT
>JACOVT010000058.1 GCA_016177165.1 Microcaldota archaeon | reverse complement strand
TCCGTTTCTGCCAATGAATCGTATTGCTCCAGCGATGTCTTTGTTACAATCCTCGAACTTTTCCAGAGAGCTGCCTGCATAGAACGTGGTTGTCTTCCGTCCAACATTCTGCTTGAGACGCATGACTGTGTTGCTTCCGCGCGTGTTGATAGAGAAAAACGTGAAGCCTTTGCTAGTCAATGACTTTGAGAGTTGCTTGACAAGTGGTCCATAATGGAAGTTGCCATCAAGTCCATGAACGAATATGACTGCGTGTCCATTCCCACGTTTCGGTTTGGTAACAAACCCACTAAGCAGCGTGCCGTCTGTTGCGCGGAATGACACAATGTACCCGAGCGCTGAGACATTCTCGTCAACTTTCATGTTTGAGTGAACGCGTCTCAGTTAAAAATAGATAACTCTGGCAGGCTCCCTACTAAAAGTTCGAATCCTGTAAGACGCCGGCGGCAGGATTCGAACCTGCAAGCCCGTAAGGGCACTAGTTTTCGAGACTAGCGCATTGCCGTAACAGGCCTTTCTGTTTTCCCGAGGCTTTTCTCGACTCCGAGCGAAAGCGAGGTTCACAGCGGAAAAGGCTCTCTGCCACGCCGGCACCAACATTGTTTGGTAACCTTAAGTTAAAAGTCAAACGGAGTCTTGCGCTCGAGCTCCTTTACCTTGTCGAAGTCCTTGTCGAACGATACTATTGTTTTTATGCCGTTGAGAACGCAGGTGGCTGCGTGAATGGAATCTCTTGGTTCAAGATCGTACTCTTTCATAAAATATGGCGTCTTAAATGCCACATTTTCATTTAGTGATAGAACGTTGAGCTTGGGAATAGATAACATTTTTTGCCATGAGTCTATAGCCGCGGTTTTTCCGCGTGCTTTTATTACCTCCCAAGCCACTTCGTCAAGCACCAAAAGACTCGTGTCGCCGGTAACCTTGCCGATCTCAATCATCTCTATGAGCTTTAAGCAAGCTATTGCCTTGCGGTCTCCGCCAAGTATGGTGTGTATTAACACATTGGCGTCAATGAACATTTATTCCCGCTCTTGAAAGTCGCCGCCTCATCATCTCTTCTCGAGATTTGTGCACGTCATACTCGTAAGGCCCCTTAGCAGAGTACTTTTCATGAAGCTCGCGTATCACTGACATTGAAGGGGACAGGATGATGCTGTTTTCTACGATACTGACTGTCAGAGTTGTTCCCTTCTTGATTCCGATAGCTTTGCGGGCCTCTTTTGGTAGCGCTATTATTCCCTTGTCGTATACTTGTATTTGCATGGTTTAACCACAGGGTTTAACTAGTTTAACTGGATATTTAAACCCCGCCGTTTGCTGGCTGGTTATTTCCACCCGAACTCGTGGGCTAGGCGATAGGTGGTTGCAACGCAGAGCGAACAGGAGAGCTCGCCGTTGGCTGCGGCAGCAAGTAGCTGTTTTGGAGTGAGCAGCGAAACCGCGACTTGTTCGTTCTCATCTTGCTTTTTTGTTCCCCTGCGGGCGCCCCTAACCAGGAAAACGTGTATCTTGCTGGCTGAAAAGCCAGGGTCCTTGTCTAGGGTGAACAAAAGTTCTGCCTCGTCTGCAACGAACCCGGTTTCTTCGGCAAGTTCGCGGAGGGCGGCTTTTTCCAGGTTCTTGTCGCCGGGCTCCACGGCGCCTGCCGGGAAGTCCATTGAGATCCGGCGCAAGGGGACGCGGTATTGCTGTTCGACCACGAGTTTTCCATCGCCGGTTATACAGGCGATCATAACTGAATCGCGGGCCTCGTGGACGTAATAGTCCGGAATCACACTACCATCAGGCTTTTCTACCGAGTACTTGCGGATGGTAAACCACTTTGTCTTGAAAGCGTCCTCGCCGGACAGCATTTTCCAGGCTTTTAGCATGCTGATAGCTAGCTTCGGGAGCTTTATAAAGTTTGCAAGCGAGAAAATAAGCAGCATATTCAATGGTGGCGCGGAGGGAGTTCATGGACGCTTTGATTAAACGCAGTCTGGCAAGGACCCAGCAGTCGCAGTCCGACGGGAAAAGGATCGTGAAGAAGTCGGTCGGGGCGATGACCGACGAGGAGCTGCGCGAGGCGCTCGCGCACGCGTCGGCGCAGATACGCGTGGTGGGCTGCGGGGGTTCTGGGAATAATACGATGCTCCGCATGAACGAGATCGGCATACATGGCGCGGAACTCATTGCATTGAATACTGATGCGCAACACCTGCTGATCACAAAGGCGCAGAAGAAAGTGCTCATAGGGAAAGAGATTACTAGGGGACTCGGGGCCGGCGCCAACCCAGAAGTGGGGGAGGCTGCCGCGAAGGAGAGCGTTGAGGACATCGCATCAGTCCTGCAGGATGCTGACATGGTTTTCATTACCTGCGGGCTCGGCGGCGGAACGGGGACAGGAAGCGCTCCTGTAGTCGCTGAGGTCGCTAGAGATCTTGGCGCGCTTACACTAGGGATTGTCACTCTTCCATTCTCGGTGGAGGGTCGCAAGCGGATGGAGAACGCCATGAACGGGCTGCAGAAACTCAGGAAAACCGCAGACACTGTAATAGTTATACCGAATGACAAGCTGCTCGAAATAGTGCCGGAACTTCCACTTAACGCGGCTTTCAAGGTCGCCGACGAGGTGCTGAGCAACGCAGTGAAAGGCATCACGGAACTAATCACCAAGCCGGGGCTCGTGAACTTGGACTTTGCGGACGTGCGCACGATACTGACCAATGGCGGCGCGGCAATGATCGGGTTGGGCCAGTCTACCAGCAACATTTCTGGAGAGTCTCGTGCGCTCGAGGCAATAGAGGAGGCGCTAAACTCGCCGCTCTTGGACGTGGACGTGAGCGATGCCCAGAAGGCGCTCGTCAACGTCATAGGCGGCGCCGACATGACCCTGCGCGAGGCCGAGGTCATCTGCGAAGCTGTTGCGAGCAAGATACACCAGAATTCCCACATAATCTGGGGGGCGATGATCGACGAGGAAATGCCGCGCAACTCGATACAAGCGATGGTGCTAATAGCCGGCGGAAGGGTCCCGTACTTGGACCAGCAGGCCGGGGAAGAACTCGAGCTCGACATTGACTACGTGGAGCGCAGGAAGAAGTAACCTCAGGAACGTTTTTTAAGCACACGATACGAGTAGGTTTTGCATGGGCTTCAAAGACTTGCTGGAGAAAGCGCAGTCTGTCGCAGGCAAGAAGGACGAATCGGAGTTCGAGTCGCCATACACCTACCAAGCCGGCTTCATGGCAAACTCCAAGAGGGTGCTCAGACTAACCAAGAAGCCCAACAAGGAGGAATTCCTGCTCGTGGCAAAGATCACCGCAATAGGAATCCTGCTGATCGGCGTTATCGGTTACGTTATCAAGAGCATAAGCACTGCATTGGGTGGATTGTAATGTTGTTCGGCTTGCGTACAACAATCGGTCAGGAGAAGGTGGTAGTGGAGGTCCTAGAGCACAAGGCTTCCAAGCAGAACGCGGGCATTTCTGCGCTGGCGAGCGTGCCCGGCCTCAAGGGGTACCTTATCGTGGAGGCTTCGAACGAGGCTGACTTGCGCAAGCTCGTGTATCGCGCGCCCCACGTGCGCGGCATAGTGAGCGGCGGGATACAGGTCGCTGAGCTGGAGCATTTCTTCGAGGTCAAGCCGCTGACAACCGGCATCGAGCGCGGCGACATTGTCGAGTTAACGAGCGGCGCGTTCAAAGGAGAACGCGCGCGGGTCATACGGGTGGACGAGGGCAAGGAAAAGATAACGGTCGAGATAATAGAGGCCGCTGTCCCGATACCCGTGACTGTCGAGGCTGCGGGGGTGCGCCTGCTGCAAAAGGCGAACGAGGCTGCAGCCGAAAAGAAATAAGACCGTGTTGGCATGCGCGTAACACTGCTCGAGATCGTGCTCATCGCCGCCGGGTTAGGAACCATATACATTGCATTTAACTCAAACCCGCGCAACGACCTGCTCATACTGGTGGGCTTCGCGCTGATCGCTGCAGGTGGATGGCATGGGACAAAAGAACCCTCTCCCCCGCAGTGGCCGCGGTGACGCGTCGTAGCGTATTTAAAGAACCGAAAACAAAATGAGTTAACTCTTCTTGTGGTAAGATGGCTGAAAAAACGATCTCCGCCCTTGTAGAG
>JACOVT010000060.1 GCA_016177165.1 Microcaldota archaeon | reverse complement strand
GTTCCGCTAAGTGTGATCAGCTGCCCGTTCACTGCTATTCTGTCGGTGCCTGCGAATGCCGTGGGCGGCACGTTCTCTGTCGTTTGCTGCTGTGTTGTCGTTGTTGTCGTCGTTGTTTGGTTTTGCTGGCTGGTTGTGTTTGTTGTGTTGTTCTGCGGCCTGAGAGCTACTGTTACGAGTATCGAGTCAGAGCCGGTCAGCTCGCCGTCGCTTGCCGTCAGCGTTGCTACGTATGTTCCTGCGGCAGCGTAGGTGTGGGTTGCGGGGTTGGCTGTTGAGACAAAGCCGTCGCCGAACGACCAGAACATGGTCACGGGCCTCCCTTCGGGGTCAACGGCCAGTCCGGTGAATGTGAGTTGTTGCCCTGCGACCGCGTTCATGTTCTGGCCCGCGTCCACTACAGGCGCGCGGTTTGGCTGCCTGTCAGTTATGGCGAATACTGTCACGCGCATGGTGACGTTTGCCGGGTAGCCGTTGTCGTCTATGACCGTCAAGGTTAGGGTGTAGTTTCCTGTGGCGCTGTAGGTGTGGGTTGCCGCTGCGCTCGGCGAAGGCAGCGCGCCTGACGGTTGTGTCGCGTCCCCAAAGTCCCACAAGAACCGCGCTACGTAGCCATCCGTATCAGAGCCTTGGGCTATGAACGTGCACGGCTGGGTCTCGAAGCAGGCGCTGATCTGGGTTATGTTGCCCGAAGGCGGGAGGTTTGCGAGCGCCCTAACTCCAATGTCAGATGTCGATGTTTCGCCGTCGTCATCGGTGACCGTGAGCATTACTTGGTAGTCGTCCGGCTGCGAATAAAAGTGTGAGACTGTTTGCCCGACCCCTGTCGAGCCATCTCCGAAGTCCCACGAGTACGAGGCTATCATGCCGTCCGGGTCGCTCGATCTGGTTCCAGTGAATGTGAATGACTGGTTGACCTTGAGTATTCCTGAGATGGGCAGTCCGGCAGGCTGGCCGCGTTGCTGCGGTTGCTGCAGCGGCGGCTGTATTTGTGTCGGGGTGGTTATGTTCACAACTGCCATGGGGAGTTGGTTGAGCACTATGTGGGTGTTGAAGTTTACTGCTGAACTTAGGCCTAGCGAGTCGGTCACTGTCAGCGTGACTGTATAGTCGCCCGGCGCAGCGTAAATGTGCGAGGTTGTTGGCGTCTGGTCTGTCGTGCCGTCGTCCCAGTCCCACTCAAACGAGAGGGCGTCGCCGTCAGGGTCGGTTGACTGGGAAGCGTCCCCTGACAGCGTCCTTCCGACTTTGCTGTTTGCTATCGGCCCGGCAGCCTGCACCACTGGCTGCTGGTTGTCTTGCAGCATGAAGTTGAGTTGTGACGCCTGATCTGACACTATGTTCGCTGCTTGGGTGAGTGGCCGGTAGCTTGGTGGCGCGTCAACCCCCACCTGCACGTTTCCCGGCACGATGTCTAATATAGTATACGCTCCTGCGTTGTCTGATTGTGCCGTCTTGCCTGAGGCGAGTTCGGTTACGGTGGCGCCTGCGATTGGGTTGTTGCCCGCATCGGTGATGGTGCCTGTTAAGTCGCCTTCATTTCGGATCACGTTAAAATTGAGGTTTGCCTGGTTGTTGTTGCCAACGCACCCTCCGCCGCAGTTGGTGAGGCGCCCGGTTGCAACGTGGGGGCCTTTTACAGAAGGCCCTCGGAGCGCGGTGGTGCGCGTGCATGCCCCTGCTACCGGGATGTTGCCGCACGCGAAGTTGGCCACGAGCGCCCCATCAAGGTCGACCGCGAAGTTGACGTTGTTGGCCTGCGCCTGGCCGATGTTGCGTACGGTTACTGTAATCGAATACTGCTGCGCGTCTGTTGGAATAGCGGGGTTGACGCCTATGTCGTTTGCCGCGATGCTCGGGTCGTGGTTGGCGAGCCCGACGCTTGCCATTAATAGAAGGAGTCCGGCAGCTACCAAGCACTTCTGCATTAGTAACTATTTCTAAGTAGAGACATTTATAAACGTGGCGGTCCGTGCCTGAACTATGCGGCGGGTCATCTTGCCCTGTTGTTGCTGGTCTTCTTTGATCACGGTGAAGCTGGTTAGCAGGATAGGGGACTGTTGTTAAGCACCAGCATATTTCAATGAAGCTTCGGTGGCGGCTTTTGCCTCGCCGGTCAGGTAACCCAGCGCCCGCTGGTAGTCGTTTGCTGCGCCGGCTTCAAGGAACGCCTTGACTGTTGCGGAAGGAGTGTCGACTGCTGATGCGCAGGCAGATAGCATGAGCACAGGCACCACAGCAGCCATTGCCGCATGGATCATGCCCTTCCATCTCAGCCCCTGTTTAAAAGCATTGGACATTCACGGCAGCAATTCCTGACGTGACACTCTTAAATATCGCGCGTGACTGATTCCAGCATGCCAGACCAGAAACAGTTCGTGGTCACCCCTTGGAAGGTCGAGGGCGCGGTAGACTACGAAAAACTCGTCAAGGATTTCGGCACCCAGCTGATAGATGACCGGCTGCGCGCCCGCATAACGAAAAAGGCGGGTTTCTCCAACCCGCTCCTCTCGCGCAGGGTGTTCTATTCACATCGGGATTTGGGCTGGCTGCTGGACATGTACGACAAGGGTGAGGAGTTCTTCCTGTACACTGGTAGGGGACCCTCCGGCGGGACCCACCTCGGCCACATCATTCCCTACACTTTCAACAAGTACTTGCAGGACGCTTATGATGCAGAGTTGTGGTTCCAAGTGACAGATGACGAGAAATACCTTGTCAAGGAGCTGGAGCAAGAGGAAATAAGCGAGTTCGCGCGCCAAAACATAGCCGACTTCATAGCCTGCGGCTTCGACCCCAAGAAGACGCATGTCCTCTTGGACTCCCAGTGCATAAAGACCCTTTACCCAATCGCCCTCAAGATTGCAAAGCGCACCACCTTTTCCACTGCAAAAGCAGTCTTTGGGTTCACTAATGAAACCAATGTCGGCCTCCCGTTCTTCACGGCATTACAAGCGGCACCGTGTTTCCTTCCCAGCGTGCTGCACAAGCGCAACATTCCCTGCCTGATTCCCGCTGCGATAGACCAGGACCCTTACTGGCGCATAGCGCGCGACGTGGCTCCAAAGCTAGGGTTCCACAAGCCCGCGGCGATTCACTGCAAGTTCATCAGCGGTTTGGGCAAGGGCGGCAAGATGTCCTCTTCCGAGCCTGAGACGACAATCTTCATGGATGACTCGCCCACGGTTATCAAGCAAAAGGTGATGCGCTCATTCACCGGCGGCGCGCCCACGGAAGAGCAGCAACGGTTGGAGGGCGGCGACCCCTCAATATGTCCAGTGTACTCTTACTACACATACCTCTTTGCAAAGAGCGACGCCGAGTTGCAGAAGATCTTTGACGAGTGTGAGGAAGGGGAACTGATGTGCGGGCCGGACAAAACCCGATTGGCAGGCCGCGTGGCCGCGTTCGTGAGCGACTTCCAGAAGAAAAAGCAAAAGGCCCTCAAGCGCGTGGACGACTTCCTGTTCCGCGAGGAAGACTTCACCTAAGTCCGATCAGCATGCCGCCTTGGAAGAGGAGGATGTAGCACACCACAAGAGTTAGGATAGTCAGACCCTTGCTTCCTCCAGACGTGTTATACACGACCGCTGCTATCAGCACTATTATCAGGAACTTGACAAGGATCCATACAACACTGACGCCCAGCAGTTTTTCCTTTACCGTGTCTAGGATGCCGAGCAGTGCAAACGTGTCGGACGGGTTCACGGCGCTATAACCCAAGCCCGCTTTTAAAGCAGCTCCTCTTAAAAAGCCACCACGAGCCGGCCTTGTCCGCTATTATGCTCGAGTGCATCGCAGCGCAGATAAGGGTTGTGTTTTCTTTGAAGCCGCTGACGGCTGGATTGTAACCGTAAGTCTGTTGTTGTCCTTGCGCGCCTCTGCTATTGCCGGCAGCTCGAGAGAGACTTCCAGCTGCTGCGGCTTTGAAGGAGCCGCAATGTTGGGTATTGACACGACGACAGAGCCGCCAGCCGTCACCGTGTGAGTTTTTTCAAGTCCGTAAGTGCTGGCGCACGCGCAGTGCTTTTTCCTTATGCCAATGACGCACCTTGTAGGGCAGCCTGTGTTCTTGCAGCTCTTTGTCATGGTGCATAGCCAAGGAACCGGCGCGTCGATGTCAGAAACCTTAAAAGTGGCCGGCGCGCTTCCAAGGTTGGCAACAGTGACTTGAAGGCTGCCGTCGACCAGACGTGCATTTGTTACAGCCAAATCTGGAGTTGGCGACGCTGCAAGCATGCTGGTGGC
>JACOVT010000059.1 GCA_016177165.1 Microcaldota archaeon | reverse complement strand
TGTCTCAAGCCCATTTTTACACCAGTTTTTAGTGTCATGTTTTACATAACTATACGAGTTTAACTGCTTATTAGTTAAAACAGGTTAAGAAAGGTTTTTATACTCTCTCAAAAGAAAGAATCATCAGGGCCACACTCGTGGCCCTTCATCTTCATAGGGCGCCGGGAGCGGGGTTCGAACCCGCGGTGGTCGTGGGGACCAACCGCCTCTTCAGGGCGGCGCAATTCCACTATGCGATCCCGGCACTTTTTCTTTGATATCTTAGCTTCCGCTAGGTTAAGATTGATGAGCGTTTTGCAACATATGGAGAAGCAGAGCTTCTCCAATGTTTCGAGAAAGCTCTGCTTTCTCGCAAACCCGAATTAACTTGGCTGGGTTAATTCGAACGTTTGAGCTAAGCGGCTGGATTCGGATTTTCGTGAAACGGAAGCCTAAGCTACTTTCTTGCCTTGTTTTTCCTTGCGTAAAGCTCGTCGAACGCCAATGTGACGTAATCCGGGTGCTGGATGCCCAGCGCCTTCATCACTGCCGGCTTGTTCAGGTTTTCTCCCTCGACTATCAGGAAGGAGCCCAGCTCTCTTGTCACGTTGATGTTGATCTTCAGTTTGCCGAGCGAGAAAAAGCGTCTCTTCTTGTGGAGCACGCATTTCAATCCGTAGAGTTTCCCGAACTTGCGTTTCATTTTCTCGGCGTCGCGGATGCGCCGGTATTCGGTTATTTGGAACTTTCCGTTGCTGGTGTGGAGCCGGACTACGAAGTTGCCTCGGTCGTCTTCAGTGACCTTCAGCGTCTCGCCGGCTGGCTGGTTAAAATAAGAGTCCCTGACGCTGATTTCGCCGGTAAACCGTCCGCCCTTGCTGGTTATCCGGCGTTCTGCTGCCTTGCGGTCGCGTATGCGGACCTTTATTTCCTCTGCCATTCAATCACTTTTTCAAGTCTGCGACGAGTTCGACTATTGTTTCCCTGAAGCCTAGGGAGTGGTAGAGCGCCTTAGAAGCTAGATTATTGGTGTGGGTTTCTACGTTGACAAATCTCACTTTCCGCTTCCTAAAGAACTTTAGGATCTCTTTGCTTAGCGCCCGGCCTATGCCATTTTTGCGGTGACCTTCCTTTACAAACAATTCCCAGAAGCGGCCTATTTTTCTTTCCTTGTAGAGGTGGCGGTTCCTAAATTCTATCCATCCGGCTGCAAAACCAACGGGTTTCTCACCAACTTCTGCGATAAGTACTATCCCGTTTCCCTTGCTTGTTCCCTTGCGGATCCATTTGCATAATACGTCCTTAGTTTTGCTGTCTGTCAGAAACCGCGGGTCGTGGCGAATCTCAAATCGGTGCAGCTCAGCCATCATGTTTCGTATCTCGGGCCAGTCCTGTCGGCGGGCTTCGCGCACAAGGGTGCTCATACCGAGACTTCCACGACCGCGCCCACTAGTATGAGAGCCGCGCCTATTGCCAGGTAGGCTAGGGAGTCCTTGAGGACGCGGGCGCGCTCGCGCATGAACCTTTCCTGAATGATCGCTACTGAAAGTATGCCTCCTGCGACGGCTGCGAAGAAGTAGCCCCCAAACTCGAAAAGCCCGTGCGGGATGAGCCGGAGCAGCGTCAACGGCAGCGCTATCAGGTAATTGGCCACAATGTTTCCGGGAACAACCACGACAGAACCGAACGCGCCCGGGTTCTCGGCAATCTTGCCAACCAGCACGCCGAGTATTGTGGCGTTCCATGAGATGAGGAATATGGCGCCGGTGCCGAAAATGAACGAGAATATGAATGCCAAGGCGAGCACCTTCATGTTGTTGGAGAATATCGAGAAGAAGTCAAGGCCGGGGAGCGCCGCGAATCCGGTTGCCTGCCCGGTTACCTGTGCCGAGGATATGATTTGTTTTGACTGCAGGTCGTGTATCTGGTCAGCATAAAGCGCAAATCGGGTGTCGGCAGGCAGCACCACGAACACTATCGACGAGGCCAGAATCACTGCAATGAAGAAGTACCCAAAGACCTCGATTATCGGCGCATGCCTCTGGAACAGGTTCCCTTCCCTTTTTCTCTCCTCTATGCGGAAAAGGTTGAGGAAGAAGGGCGCGGCGGCGATGTTAATGAACGCCACGGTCAGGAAGCCGAGCCCGCTCTGCGACGGGCTGGCCGTCCCTATCTGGAGCGCGATGAATGCGCTCGCGATGGTGAACACGAAACCAGCGATGAAGGCCTCCCAGGGTTTTCTTTCAACGCTGCTTGGCGAGAGGATGGACTCGATCATTGCTTGGGTTTGGGAGCACTCTTTTAAATACACCGCAGACCCAATTACTATACCATTGTACTGGTTTTGCGTGGTTGAATGTCACACGTTGTTTTGCCCGGCGAGTTCGTGGGAGCCAGCGAGGAGTACGCGCCCAAAGTAGGCGTGTACGTGAGCAAGGACGACCTATTTTCCTCAAGGGTGGGAGTCCTAAAGCTCGACCCGAGCGACCACTCCGCGTCCGTGTCGGCGCTCACACGCATACCGCGCCCGCAAAGGGAGGGAACGGTCACGCTCGGCGTGGTTGCCGATGTTTCCGAGTCCGTGGCGATAATCGACCTGTTGCCCGCGTTTTCAAAGCGGTTTGTCTATATTCCCACAGGAGTGACGGCGGTGCTTCACGTTTCAAAAGTTAGGACCGGATTTACCAAGTCGCTCCACGATCAGGTTAGGGTGGGGGACATCGTGAGGGTCAAGATAGAGGAGTCCGACGCCCAGACCGTCCGCCTCTCAACAGTGAGCCGCGAGCTCGGGGTGGTAAAAGCTTTCTGCTCGCGCTGCCGGCACGGGCTGGCGATAGAAGGAACAAGGCTCAAGTGCCCCGGCTGCGGCAACAGCGAGCCGCGCAAGGCTGCAGCCGACTACGGGTCGCCAAAAACATAGGGGATGTTGCAATGGAAATGGAACTGATAAGGGACGACAAGACCGAGCTCGAGTTCAGGATAAAGGGCGAGGATCACGCGTTTTCAAACCTGCTGGTGCACGAGCTGCTGGACGATTCAGAAGTCGAGGTCGCCCAGTACGACTTGCCCCACCCGCAGGTCGGAAGCCCGACCTTTTACGTAAGGGTCAAGAAGGGATCCGCATCCTCCGCGGTAAAGCGGGCGCTCCAGCAGATACGCGAGACCGCTTCGTCACTGCAGAAGTGAGTGATCGCTTGCGCCAAGTCCGGGCTGTAGGGTTCGACGACGCCGCATTCTCAAAAAAAGATGACCGCTGTCTGGTAGTAGGGGTCGTCTGCAGGCCGGATGGTTATGTCGAAGGCTCCATGTCCTGCAGCGTCAAGGTTGACGGCACTGACGCGCTCGGCAAGGTGACGCGTGCGGTAAACAGCTCGCGTTTCAGGCGCCAGCTGCGCGTGATATTCATCCAAGGTTTTACAGTGGCGGGCTTTAACACGATTGACATGCTTGCGCTCTCAAAAGGGACAGGCCTGCCGGTAGTTTCGGTGCTCCGCCGGAAACCGAACAAGATAAAGGTGGAGGCCGCGCTAAGGAACTTCAGCGACTTCAGGGAAAGGATGGGCGTGTTTGAAAAGAACCGCCACTACGTGCGCGCCGGTGGGGTGTTCCTGAACTTCGCGGGCATTAATGCCGCGGGCGCCAGAACGCTGGCAAGGCAGTTCACCGTGCGGGGCAATGTTCCAGAACCACTGAGGCTGGCCCACGTGCTCGCCTCCGGCGTGTCGCTCGGGGAATCCTCAAAAAACAAGTAGGCTCAACGAATAGACTTTTATTTGCCGGGCGGGTCGTGAATGCATGAAACCACGAGATGCCATACAAAAGCTTATACAAAAGCTGCGCTCTGCGCTTGTATTCTGGAAGAGGAAGAAACCTCAAAAGAAACCCACGCTCAAGGAGGAGATCCGCGGCTGGATTATAGACATCGCGATAGTCTTTGTCGTCTATTTCATTATACTGCCGGCAATACTGGGGACGTCCACACCGATGGTTGTGGTGGCTTCCTGTTCAGAGCGCGGCTACCTAAACATAGGAGACGTCCTAGTGCTGCAGGGAATAAACATACGGGACGTGAGGGCCCCGCTGGTCGAGCTGACAGAGGAGCAGTTCCGGCGCGGGTTTGAGCCTCACGTCGACGAGAACGGCGAGGCGCGCTGGCTCCACTTTTCCGACGTGGAAGTGGAGCTGAACCGCTCATCCGACGTCATAGTCTACATTTCCCGTCCGTACCGGGCCCAGATAATCCACCGCGTGTTTGCAAAGCTGAAGGTCGGCGAAAAGTACTACCTTGTGACAAAAGGGGACGCCAACCAGCTGCCGGACCAGTTCGGCGGCAACGGCGCCTGCCTCGAGGATGGCATGGGTTGCCTTTCATCGCTCGTCACGCAGGAAATGATTGTTGGCAAGCAGGCCTTCTTCGCCATCCCTGTCGTGGGGCACGTGAAGCTGTTCTTCTGCGACGTTACAAGGGTGTGCGACGGCCACTCCAACGCAGGGACTGGCAACCAGTTCAAGCTCTGGTGCTAGCGGAACTTCGTTCCGCTGCACTGAAGAAGATCGGCTTCTTCAAGTGCTAGAGAATGCGGAGCTTTCTCTGCACAGAGCAAGCCCCGCTTGCTCTAGTGCTAACCCGCAGGCTTATTAATTCCGCAGCCCGTAATAGTTTTGATGTTCGAGCTTTCCCTACAGTCAGCAAAGACGCTCAAGGAATGCGTTGACGCGATCGCCACCCTCATCGACGAGGGTCATTTCGAGGTCGGGGCTGACGGCGTGAAACTGAGAGCCATGGACCCTTCGCAGGTCGCCATGGTCGACTTCTTCCTTCCCAAAACTGCTTTCGAGAAGTACGACGTCAAGAACGAAGCGCGCATCGCGTTGAACATGGACGACCTTTCCCGCGTGACCTCCCGATACCGTCCAGAAGAGAAGCTCACGCTCAAACTGGACGATTCCAAGGCGCGGCTCACAATGGTCTTCAAAGGCAAGCACACGCGCAGGTTCAACCTGCCGCTGCTAGACATAACCCACGCGCCCACAAGACAGCCCAAGATAGAGTTCGACTCCCGCATGCGCATACAAGGGGGAGCGCTCAAGGAGGCTCTCAAGGACGCCGCACTCGTCTCTTCCTACGTGGTGCTGCGCGCCGACACGGAAGGCTTCGTGATCGAGGCAAACGGCGACAAGGGAAACGTCACCATTGAAACGGCAAAGAACGACGAAGTGCTACTCGAACACGCGGTCGGCAAGGAATCACGCTCGATGTTTCCCCTGGAGTACCTTAACGACATACTAAAGGCGGCCGACGCCGGCGCGCCGGTCTCGCTCGACCTGAAGACAAACGCCCCCCTGCGCGTGGAATACAGCATAGGAGACGCTGCAGTAGTATACTACCTTGCGCCCCGCGTAGAGGGATGAGCCCGAGCAAAGCACCCGCTATCTAGAAAGCAAGCACCTACCATCTAGATGGCTGGAATAAAAAAGTTGAATGGCAGTAAGCAAAAAAAATAAAGGAAGAAAGGAAGGAAGAAAGAAAGGAAGGAAGAAAGAAAGGAAGAAAGAAAGAAAGGAAGGGGACTGTGTTACCCGCTGCCTGATTGCTGGCCCGCTAGCCTGCCAAACATTTCATCTTTGTTCCTTACACTCACTCCTTCGGCAAGCTGCGCGCCCGCAGTATTAATATACCCGAGAGAGTAGTAACACTGCTGGTTCTGTGTTACGCAACCCGTTATTCATGCTGGTCGGGGTATTGCTGCTCGCAGCAGTAGTGCTGGCCAACTCGCATTCAGTGGCAGTCAGCGTTGCCGAGCCAGTATACCGCAACCAGAACGCCCAGCTCATCTGCGCGCCGGCAGGGTTCCAGCCGATGACTTACAACTGGGACTTTGGCGACGGCACCAATGCCCAAACAATATTCCAATTGATAACCCACAAGTACAAGGCGCTCGGCCAATACACCGCCAAGTGTACTGCTGTGGACAACAACGGCAAGACAGCTTCCGGATCAGTGGACTTTGACGTGATAAACAGCCCGCCAAAGAGTTTCATCGAGCAGCCCGACTTTGCGAAAGAGAACAAGGGAAAAATGACGGTCGATTTCCACACGCAGCTCAGGGACGTTGACGGGAAGATAGACTATTACTCGATCAACTTCGGCGACGGGCAGGTCTCCGACTTCCGCCCCAAAAAGAAGGTCGTGGACGAACGAATAAAGCACGCCTATCCGAAAAGCGGCGTCTACACCGTTTGGGTGGAGTCCAAGGACAACGATGGTGCAGAAACGTCGGACTACGCCTATGCGGTCGTGCCAAACTCGCACAAGAAGGAAAAGGGCGAATGGGTCGACTTGTGGATGATACAGCCCAACACGACGCTTTCATTGGTCCCGCAACAGTTCTACGTTTACGCCTTCTTCAGCAAGAGCGATTTCGACCCGCTGGGCATCGACTGCGCATGGGCGTTCGGCGACGGCACCCAAGCCAATGGCTGCAACCTGAGAGTGGTAGAGGCTCATGATGGCCAGAACAACAACCACCTAGACCAACTGGTGATGCTGCAAACAACGCACGCCTACGGCACGCCGGGAATCCATAATGCACAGCTCGACCTTACATGGAACCGCATCGAACACAACGGCCGCGTAAGGCAGCGCGCCAAATCAGCTGCGGCAGTCAATGTGGTCACCGACAACCGGATTCCCCACGCCAGCTTCACCAACTCGTCAACCTGCTTCATGTACAGGAACTGCACTTTCAACGCCTCGGCATCCAAGGATGACGACGGCACGATCGCCTCTTATGACTGGGACTTTGGAAACGGCGGCACGGGCAGCGGCAAGGTGGTGGACTTCGCGTTCACCAACTTCAGCGGCCTAGTAACAGTCAAGCTCACGGTTACAGACGACAGCGGCGCCTCAAACTCCACTAAAAACGTCGTGGAAGTCTTCGTGCCAGAAGAGCGTGTGGATCAGGGTACCGACCTGAACGCCGGAATGATAGTAACTGCAGGACCGGGCCACGATCCCAAACTAATAGCCCAGTCATTCGTCCCATCAGTAAACCGCGTGGAACGGGTAAAGCTGAAAATGGGCGGCTCATCATGGGGCAACACGACCGTATCGCTGCGCTCCGCCATTGGCGGGCAGGATCTGGCAAGCGCGACCCTCGATGCGGACACGATAAACTCCTACCTCAACAACAACGAGTACGTGCCGATTCCGATACACCAAGACGTGACCCCGGGCAGCACTTATTACATAGTGGCAAAGCCCGCAGGCGACAACCAGAACTTCTACTTCCACAACGGGGACCCCTACCCGGCCGGGGACGGCTACCGTTGGCTGCAAACAGCAAACGACTGGATTGCTTTCAGCCGCGACACCTCCTTCCAGACCACCTACTTTACCTGACGCCAGCATCATTTTATTGCCCCCCATGCACAACAAGGGCATGCTCCTTGGAGAACTGCGCTTCTGCGCCAAATACCCATTCTCACAGCAGGCAAGGCAGCTGTTGCGCAAACTCGACGTGAGTTCGGTAGCCGATGACCTGCTGGCCCAGTCAGCAAAGCGCGTTGAAGCTTCTCTTAGGCGGGCCGACTTTGCCGCAAAGCTGAACGAAATAGTCTCGTCCCAAGAGACCTTCCTGCTCAACGAGACGTTCTCGTTCCCGCTGTCGAAAATGATCATTTCACTCTCAAAAGACGGGTTCATGCTAAAGCAGTTCGCGCGCGCCGAGGCAGAGCGCGCCAAGTACTTCCTCAAGTTCGAGCCAGACGAAACCATCCGGGAGCTGTCCTCCCAGTTCTTCAAGCTCTCGGCCGAAGGCAGCGAGCATGTCGTCCCGCTGACCGATTTCCTGCGGCTGATGCCAAAAGACTCCAAGCTTGCCACTCAATCACTGTCAAAAGGAAACGTGAGTGTCACGCGCGATGCACTGGAGTCAATGATATCAGAGGCAGTGTTCCAGTCCATAACCTCCACAAGGGTGGACGAGAACTCGGTCCCAAAAATATTCACCTTTTGGGCAAACGAACTGAAAAAGTTCCGCAAGACAGCCGAGCCAGACCTCCCGCTGGGGGATTTCGACATGCACGCAGCGCCGCCATGCATGCGCAGAATACTGTCAGACCTGCAGTCCTCTGAAAAGGTTGGGCACATGCCGCGATTCGCTCTAGCCACATTCTGTGCAAACACGCACATACCAATAGATACTGCCATCGACTTCTTCAGGAAACAGCCCAACTGGAACGAACAGAAGACGCGCTACCACCTGGAGCACGCGTACGGCCTCAAGTCCTCGCGCGTAAAGTACTCCTGCCCCAACTGCGTAAAGATGGAATCACTCGGGCTGTGCTTCAGGGACGAGACATGCAAGTGGCCCAACCCCGCCATGTACTACAAGCGCATGATGGCAAGAAAGCTGGCCGCAAAACCTGCTGCAAAGTGAACACATGGACACGCGAAACTGGCTAAAAGAACGCCTAGGAGGCCATTACTCGCGGAACGGCGTGTCGCCGCCGCCGGACTTCAAGAAAAGGGAGTTCGGCTTCGGCAACGAAAAAAAGATCGACTCGCGCCACTACTCGTTCGCCGAAGAAAAGGAGCTAAGGAAATACTTCGTGGAGAACGCCCCGCTCTACGCCTCGTACAGCGTCGCTTATTACGAGTTCCCTGACGCGCGCCCAATGCCCAAAAAAAGCTTCCTCGGCGCCGATCTCGTCTTTGAGTTTGACACTGAATGTTCGCACTCCTCGCTGGCCTGCTTCAGGTGCATGTCCGACACCAAACAACAAACGTTCAGGCTCATCGACGACTTCCTCAAGGCAGACTTCGGCTTCTCTCAAAAGCAGATACAAGTGGCATTCTCGGGCAACCGCGGCTTCCACGTGCACGTACGGGACGAAAGCATCCGCCAAGTCAATCAGGAGGCGCGGCGCGAGATAATCGACTACCTTCAGGGCAAGGGAATACCCTTGGACAGCATAACCGACTTCATGAAGGGTGCGACGCCCGATTCGGGAGGCTGGCGCGGGAAACTCGCGCGCGCGCTGAACACCCGGCTGGATGACGCCGACCTATTCAAGGCATCCCCCTCCCTCGCGTTAGCACTAAAGAAGCGGCCGCAGGAAATACGCGAGGCGCTTTCGCGCGGAAGCTACGATGTCGTGCGCGGCGCCGACAACGTCTGGAAGCGGCTCGTCTCCGACCTCGTTCCACGGATGGGCAATGACATCGACCAGAGCGTCACCTTCGACCTCTCCCGCCTTATACGCATGCCTTCGACAATACACGGGACGACCGGGCTGCTCTGCTGCTACGTCAACGATCTTGAAAAGTTCGAACCGTTCAAGCACGCCGTGGCGCTTTCCAGCGCCCCGTTCCGCGTGAAAATGCTGCGCGACGAGGCCTCCATCACAATGAAGGACCAGTCATTCGGCCCGTTCGAAAGCGGCGCCGACTACGAACTCCCAGAGTTTGCGGCGGTGTTCCTCGTGGCAAAAGGCGCAGCCACGCCGTTGTAAGAAAGTTTCAACTGGTAGAAATCGATAAATATGCCGTGCGTGAAATAAGTGAAGGTGCTTCTTTGAACGTTGAAGATCTACGGACATTTCAGCGCATGGAACGCAACTCTGCCAAGCTAGCAGACATCACCGACGGCTTCTATCAGGAACTGCGGCAGCTCGTTGGCGAATGCCGCTCCAAGTACGAATCCACCCACTCTCCCGAGGACCTGCGCGCGCTTGAGAACGTGATCAAGATGTCTCGCGACATTTTCGAGCGCAGGGAACAAAAGCTCTCCATGAAGGCGCTGCGCTTCATCAGGACAGGCGAGGACGACGCAAAGCTCGTTGGCGGCGAAAGGAAGGTTTTTGATTCGCTCGTCTCTTCGATGAGGCAGTTCCGTGAAGAGTTCGACGGGTCGCTCGTAGGCGCCGCGCCCAAACCACACGCCGCCACGCCCCAACCCGCCGCGCAGCCGCAGCAGCCCGCGGAGAACAACGGCTTCAGCGAAACGCTCATAAGGATAGTCAAGAACATACCCAAGTTCGTCTCCTCGGACATGAGGGAATACGGCCCGTTCGAGGCCAACGCGATAGTCAAGCTTCCCAAGAAAGAGGCCGAGCTCCTCCTCACGCGCCAGTTCGCAGAAGCCATGTAAACGCAGCCCCCGACTGGAGCAAACAAATACCTGAAGCGAGTGGAAACCCACATGACGCTATCTTCCCTCCGGCGCGACCTGTTCACCAACTTTTATGACAAGCAGGAACCCACCCATGGACGTTCGCATGCGCTGCGTACCATGGCGTTGGCGCGCCGGCTGGCGCGCTCTGCGGGCGCCGACCAGCAAGTTTGCGTGGCATCTGCGATGATGCACCAGCTGCATGACGTGCGCGTCGCCCGGCGGTACATCAAGAAACACTCCATAAAGACTAAGCTAGCGTCGCGCATTCTCGAATGCCTTGATTTCCGCGACCGCCTGCGCGGCAAACCCGACCTGCGCGCCCCATCGATAGAAGCCCGCGTGGTGACAGAGGCCGACATGCTGGACGCGATGGGTCCGTTTGGAACAATACGCACCGCTTGCTACTACGTACTGACAAAAGGGATGGGATTCGAGAGCGCGATGGAGGCCGCCCATGACCGGGCCATCAGGAGGGAAAAAAGGCTGCACACCCGCCTGGCCCGCAGCATGGCAAAAAGGAACAACGCCAAGCTTGAGGCAATCATGAGCGAGTTTCGCGCATGGCGCAGTCTTGAAAGGAACGCTTAAAAACAATGCGCGCCAGAACAATCACGGTCAGCATGAAGATACCACCGTTGATTAATGTGTATTGTCCTTTCTGCAGGAAGCACACGCAGCACAAGGTTTCCGAGCTAAAGAAGCGGGCAACCCGCTCGATGGCTTGGGGCCAACTGAAGCACGAACGCAAAACCGTGGGTTACACGAGCAAGGTCGCGGGAAAAGTACGCAAGGTCAAGCAGAGCCAGAAACGCTCGTTCATGCTCCGTTGTTCGGCGTGCGGCAAGCTCCATGCCAAGGTGTGGAGGCATTCCAAAAAGAAGCCGGAGATTTCAAAGAAAGAGTGATACCATGAAAACACCCGAAGACGTAATGAGGCTTCCAGAGTCGCGCTTCCTGCGCATCCGCTGCAACGACTGCAGCAACGAGCAGATAGTCTTCGGTTCGGCGGCCTCGGAAGTCTCCTGCCTCGTCTGCGGGAAAACCGTCCTCAAGCCCACGGGAGGAAAAGCCGTGGTTCTTGCCAAGATAGTCAAAGTGCTTGATTGAAAATGAAAAACACCAAGCTGTTGCGATTGCTGGCCGCGCTCGCCG
>JACOVT010000057.1 GCA_016177165.1 Microcaldota archaeon | reverse complement strand
TCGTGCGCCATGCGCGCGACTTCGCGGACGTCGTTGATTGTGCCGACGATGTTAGACACTTGTGTGAGCGCAACGAGTTTCGTGCGCTTGGAAAGGAAACGGTCGTAGTCTCCCGTGCGGAGCGTGCCATCATTGTTTATTCCCGCAAAATCAAGTTTTGCCCCGCGTTCCTGCCACAGCGACTGCCAAGGCACTATGTTGGAATGGTGCTCCATCACTGAGGAAATCACCCCATCCCCGGGCTTGATCGTGCTAGCTAAAGAGTAGGCGACCAAATTGATCGACTCGGTGGTGTTCCGGGTGAATACTATCTCTTCCGGCTTTGCGTTGATGAAACGCGCCACGGTCTCGCGCGCATGCTCGTAGCTGGTCGTCGCCTCCTCGGCGAGCGTGTGGACGCTCCGTCCCACGTTGGAGCAGTGTTCCTCATAAAAGCGCGACACTGCCTTGATGACCTGCCTCGGTTTTTGGGTCATCGCCGCATTGTCCAAGTATACGAGCGGGTTGCCGTTGACCTTGCGGTTAAGTATCGGAAAATCGTTGCGAACCTTGCCTGCATCGAACATTGGATCGCCATCTGGCTTCACTACTCAACAACCGATTGGTTTTCCTCTTCCAGCCAGTCATAGCCCTTTTCCTCGAGCTGGTCGGCGAGGCTCGCGTCCCCTGAGAGAGCTATCCTGCCGTCTGCGAACACGTGCACCTTGTCCGGGCGTACGTGCTCCAGCAGCCGCTTGTAGTGGGTAATAAGCAGAACGCCCGAGTCCCTGCGGATAGAGTCGATCCCTTTTGCCACTGTCTTTATCGAGTCTATGTCGAGTCCAGAGTCCATCTCGTCTAGTATCGCGAACCTCGGCTTGAGGACGAGCAGCTGCAGCACTTCGGCACGCTTCTTCTCGCCGCCGCTGAAACCAACGTTTAGCGACCTGGAGGCAAATTGGGGATCGATCGACAGGGAGCTCATTTTTTCGTCGAGCGACTTCTGGAACTCCAGTATTGGGACTTTCTTGCCGCTCACGTCTGCAAGCGCGGTCTTTAGGAACGACAACAGTCCCACACCTTCGACCTCTGTAGGGTACTGGAACCCGAGGAAGAGCCCCTTCCTGGCCCGCTGATCCGTTGGCAGGGCCAGCATGTCTTCCCCATCTAGCAGAACTTTCCCTTTGGTAACCTTGTACTTGGGGTGGCCCATTATTGCCATTGCGAGGGTCGACTTGCCGGAACCGTTCGGGCCCATTATGGCGTGCGTCTCGCCCTTGCGGATCGTCAGCGTAACCCCCTTGAGTATCTCCTTGCCGTCAATCTCGGCATGCAGGTCGATGATCTCCAGCGTGTCAGTCATGCAATCACTCTTCTGCGGGCTCGCTCTTCTCCAGCATCGCCTCGAGTATTGGCTCGTAAGCCTTGTCCGTGGCAAACTTTGAAACGCGACAGTCCCACTTGTCTCCCAGGAATTTTTCGCAGGTGGCGCAGACCTCTTTTGCCATCCTTGCGCGAGTCATTTTTTCCTTTTCTATCTCTTCTGCCATCTTTCTTACAGAGTCGCGTATCACCGCGTTGCCGGCCAGCTGCCTTATCTGGTCGGAATAGGCGCCCGACAGGTACTTGCTGACAGCCGCCTGAGTCAGACCCAGCTGGCTGGCTATCTCCACCTGTGTGAAACCGCGGCCCGCCAGCTCCCTCGCTATCGAAGACTTTATAGCTGGCAGGAATCCCTTGAACACTACTTCGCACGGAGTCAGCATGTTGTAACACGAGCAACTATATTACTCAGTTATAACCGCGGTTTGCGTCGCTTATAAACCTATTGTTGCCAAACAGAGGCAGGAGGACTAGGAGAGCGGCACGCACCTGAACGTCCCGCATGCTGCCGTAACATTTCCAGGAATGCGTTTTGAACCGGGCGGGCAGGTGCACAGCGTCGATAGAGGTAGTTCCTGCCCGATGCCGCAGCAGTCGCCGCAGTTGTTGGCGTTCTCACCAACGTCAGGATTGCACACGCCGTTGCTGTTGCAGGCCCCCTTGCCAGTGCACCTCTGCGCGTTGGTCTCCAAAGTGGAAGACGAGACCTCGACAACGCTCGGGGTAAACACCTGCCCCTCATTGACGCTCACGTTAAAAGTCTGTGTAACCGCATTGGTCCCATTACGGGCCGTAAGCACGATCTGGTAGGTACCAGCCTTCTTGTATGTGTGGGTTGGGTTGAAACCAGCTGCCTGCGCCCCGTCCCCGAAATCCCAGAAATACTCGACCTGCCCGGACACGACAGCGGGCGGAGGCGCCGGCTTTGACACGCTGAACGCTATGAACGCGCCGCCCCCCACGGCAGCTACGATACCCACTATAAGAAGCAGGGCAGCCGAGTGCCCTATTGCCAGCGCAACCATTGGTAACCGCAACGAGCAATTGGTATAAAAGCCTTTTCCAAGAGGCTATGCCAACTTGCGGGCTACATTGGAAAGGAACAAAAAACTTGGTAGGCTACATTAGAGGGAGAACAAAAAAAAAGGATCACGGCCCAGCGCTCCCAAGCGCTGTTGAGTGGGTGATGCTGGCGGTTGCGGGAATGCTGGCTCACGCAAACCTGCGCAGGTCACCCACGTACATGTAGCACGCCACAGCTGCGAACAGCCCAACAAGCAACAATTCTGGCATCGACTGCGAAAGGATGCCAAACCTTTTCACAGACAACCCGCCGATCCCGACCACACCAGTCCCGGTACCGGCTCCTTGCAACCCCACAAGTTCAGCCCCCTCTTCTGCGGTCCTACTGGCGATTGCAAACACGCCGTTTATTTTCGGGGCAAACGCTCGGTAGTAGGTGTTGTTTTCGTCGCTGCTTATGTTTTCCGTGTAGACTTGTTTCCAGTCGTTGCCGTCTAAGACCATGAGTGTGACGTTTTCTGGCGTGATTCCTGCCTGTTCAAGCCAGTCGTTTGGCACGTTGAACCGCAGCTGCCAGTTGCACTGCGTCCTATTAGTCGTGGAATTACGGGCATCCACGAAAGCATACACTTCGCTGCTAGGTGGAGGCAGGGTGGGCAGGTAGCAGGCGAACTTTGAAAGCCCCCCTCCTGTTGTAAAACCTTGATCCACTATTGTTTCTATCCTAGTTTGCGGGTCGTACGGCTGGTCCGGCGGCAGGCAAAGACCGGTGCAAGGCTCGACCACGCCCCCTCTACCGCCTCCCCCACCACCACCGTCATCACCAGTTACAGGTGGAGGAAAGAGGATGTACGACTGCTGCCCCCGCAACCTCACGATCGTGGCATTGGCATCCACCAGACTTAGCGTGTTGGTCGCGCCGTCATACGATGACTTGGTTGCCGTTACGTTGTAAGGATAACTGTTGGTCGTCGCTGCTGCGGTGATCGTCACCCCGCGCAACAGCAGCGATGAAGTGGTCCCGTCAACCGCGCTGGTAAGGGTCGCCTGGTTGGTGCTGCTCGAGTTGTTCACCGTAACAGTCGCGCCGCTTATCTTCAAGCTGTTGTCACGGTCCTGTACAGTTATGTTGAGCCACCAGAACGCTGAGAAAGTCCCGGTGGACGCGCCCGTGTAGGAGACGTTTGAAACGTTGTACGACACGTTGGTCGTGTTGAACGTGCCGGTGAAAGCAGTGAAGTTTATAGAATTGTTCGCCGTGCTCCTAAAAGAACCGTTGCCTATCGTGTTGGTTCCTGCAGAAGTGTCCACGAACACGTCAGCCGACCGGATCACCCCGGCAGTCGTCAGGTTGTTTATTGTTATGCCGTTTGTGGTGGTGTCAAGCCAGACGCCGATGCCCCCATTGCTTCCGGTTATGTTGCCCACGAACAGCGAAGGAAGATACTCGTTCGTGGTCTCGATCCCTACGCCATACGCTATGCCGCCGGTGGTTGATATGCCATCCGAGCGTATGTGCGACAGCGTGTTGGAAGCGGTCCACACCTCAAAACCCATCGAGTTGCCTGCAGTGTTGGTTATGTTCATCACCGTGATGGCGCCGGTCACCACGCTAGTCCCCACAAGCAGCCTCGCCCCATAGTTGCCGCTCGCCGCATTCCCAGACACGTTGCTGACAAGAACAGACCCTGCAAAGCTGACGTTGTTTGCCACCACGCCCGGCCAAAGCTGTATCCCGACCGCATGCTCCCCGGAACTTATGTTGTTGACTATCACGTCCCCCAGAAAGCGTATGTTGGTAACCGAGACGTCGCCTATCGATATGCCCATGGCGTGATCGTCCCCCGCGCTCACTGCCCTTAGGCTGGTAACGTTGTTGACATAAACCCTGCCAAGGAAGGTAATGTTATCCGCAGATATGTCAAGGTTGTCCTCCTGCAGGTTGAGGCCAGCCGCGACGCCATCATCCCCGGGCATCGCCTGCACGAGGGTTATGTTGGTGTCTGCGTAAAAGTTTAAGTGGCTGGGGTTGGGAGTCTCCCCGATGTCCGCGAAACTGTCAAACGTCAGCCCCATCACGTCAACGTCCGCGGCGGCTGCATTGATGAGTGACACGTTGTAGATGGTCAGGTTGCCATAAAAGTTGTGGTTAGAGCTCCTTATCAGTATGCCGTCGGCCCTCACGCTGCTGGCGCTTATGTTCGACACGGTAACGTTTGTGTAGTTGCCAAAGTTGGAGCCGCCAAAAAGGAATATACCGACAGGAATCCTGCCACCCGTGTTGGACAGGTTGTCCACCTGAAGGTTCGTGGCGTTGACGCCGATCACATTGTGCCCGACCGCAAAACCGTAATTGTCAACCGCAGCAGCCGTTGTCATGTTGGTCACGAGTATGTTGTTGAACACCGACCAGTTGCCTCCCCTACGCGTTACATCAGGACCCACGTACACTCCATGAAAGCCGGATGTCAGCGTCAGGTTGGACACGTTTGAGTAATTGGCTGTAACGTTCAGCGCAGCAAGCCTGTTGGTGTTTGTGCCGTTTATTATCACGCTGCCCCACGACGCGTTGCCGGTCAGGTTGAAGTAAGAGACGTTCAATTCAAGCGTCTCGTTGTACGTCCCGGCCCGAATCGCAACCGTGTCGCCGGTCGTGGCGTTGTTGATTGCGTTCTGTATGTTGAAGTAGTTGCACCCCGCCGGCAGGGCGCCACCGCCAGTCGGGCATACGGAGAATATTGCGGCCTGCGCAAGCTGCGGCACGAGTATAATGAACAAGACCGTAATCGCAGGCGTTTTGGTTTCCATCACAACGCAACCTACTTAAACACGCAGATTATGCTTAAAAGCGGTGGTCAGCGTGACAAGAAAAGAGAGGGCAGTCAAGCCATTGAAGTACAAGAGCGTTCCCGGCCTCACAGAGAGGCAGATTTCAGAGCACCATGACGTTCTTTACGCGGGCTATGTCAAGAAGCTAAACGAGATCGAGTCCCGCCTCGAGGGTCTGGACGTGTCGGACGCCAACGCCACGTATTCCGGCATCCGCGAGCTCAAGGTTGAGGAGACGTTCGCAAAGAACGCCATCAAGCTGCACGAGTCCTACTTTGACAACATGGGCGGGAACCTCCCGCCAAAAGGGACTCGGATCGCAAAACTCATAGAGCGCGATTTCGCCTCCCTAGAAACTTGGGAAAAGGAGTTCCGCGCGCTCGGGGTGGCGTCGCGCGGCTGGGTTGTCTTGGCGTGGGACTGGGACGACGGGAAACTCTTCAACTACTTGTGCGACGTCCACAACCAAGGCGGCGTCTGGAACTGCACGCCCCTCCTGGTGCTGGACGTGTACGAACACGCCTACTTTATAGACTACGGCACGAAACGAAAAGACTACATCGAGGCGTTCATGAAGACGATCGACTGGAAGCACGTCAACGAGCTCGTTGAGAAGTACCGCATTGAATAATAGCCATTGAATAATAGCATGGCGTGATGGAATAGTGGAGTGATAATAATGTGTAAGACATGCGGATGCCGGAAAAAGAAGAAATGAAGTCATGCGGATGCGGGAAAAAAGAAGTAAACTACGCTGAAACAACTATTCTGGGAGCCGACAGGAAGCCGCCCTCCTCAGCGCGCCTGAACATGGAGACAGGAACCACGAACGACTCGCACTCGAAAGCCTTCCGCAGCTTGGGCTCGTCCACGTTGGTCATCACCCCATAATTCCCGATGAGCGGCCGCGAGTTAAACTTCTTTTGCACAACCTTCACGGGCCTGCCGAAAGAACTCTTCGTCACCACAAAACCCGTGATCCTCCCACCATTATCAGCCTCAAGGTCAACGAGGCTACCGATCCTCGCGCCCTTCTCGTCAACCAGGTTCACGCCGAGCAGGTTGGAAGCCACGATGATAATAGGGTTCTGGGCGATGCTTTCCGCCTGTCCCTTGAGGTCTTTCTTCTTGAATTCGGCACTCCTATCCGAGACGCTCGAGAGCAAGGAAAGCATCGCGGTTCTAAACTTCACCGAAATATCGTTGGGCTTCGTTGGCTCGCCCACCGAAAGCATGAACGCAGAGCACAACCAGCTTGAGGCCTCGATGACAAAGTCCGCTATTGCGCCAAAAGGCTCGCCACCGCATACGGCATTCTTGCTCAGCAGGTCGCGGAACAGGCGCATGGTCACGGGATTGTTGCGCGCTTGCTGCTTATTAGGTTGATGTTGGAATGCTTTTAAAGTTTCGCGGGCTTCAGGATTGCATGAAGATTGGGTTCTCGGAGGGCGGCATCCGTTTTGAAAAGCCGTTGTCCGATTTGGACAAGTTTGTTTATGAGTTCATGGATGTCCTAAAGAGCGCAGGCGTAGGGTACGCTAGTAAATAGCCAGCCGCGCTGGCGTTTGCTCCAGATCTAGTTCCTTGCAGTATTCAT